>DATGKM010000068.1:0-14783 GCA_035294665.1 Bryobacteraceae bacterium
CGGCCAAGACGATCGAAAACATGGAATCCAGGAGGAAAACGGGGAAATAGAGGGGGATAAAGACCGACTCAAATGATCGAAACTCACTTACCGAAAGCCGACGGAGATGGCGTTTACACAAAATACTTGACAAGCCCCGGTTTACTTTGCGGCTGGGGCAGCCGCTACTATTGCCGCAGCCATAGCGAGCGCGTGATTCTTGTCCCAGGGCGGCCCGATCGCCTTTCGCACCTGGAGGGAGTAGGCACCAAAATCCTCGATCCCCAGTGTTCTGCATGCCGTCCCAAATACGCTCTTCGTCTCGTACCAGTGGACCGGCCAGCCCCGCGCCTCTGCCGCGCGTGCTAAGGCGATGCGGTACATAACCCAATCCGCAATGTTCCGGGCGCGGTAGTTCTGAATGCGCTCGGCAATTGTGGGCGGAAGGTGGGGGCACTTGCGAAGAGCGATACCGGCGATATGCGGCACTGCCGTTGCGACAGCCTCCAGGGCAAGCGCCGCGTGGCTCTCCGCCGACCGGCGCACGCGCTCGACTAACTCGACGGCTTCGTCCAGCGGGAGTAGCTGGCCTTCGCTGTGGTGCGGAATCTTCGGTAAACCCTCGTCCACCAGTTCTACCCGGCGGCGGTCCAGGAGCTTCCCATCGCGTGCCACGGTCACCAGCACCGCCCAGCCGCCATGATCCGAGACGCCGATAACGCCGCCGTTCGCCGGCACATCCCAGTTCGCCAAAGAGAGGCCCTTAGTCCCCGGATACGCGCTGCTCACGGCCCCAGAAGCTCCAGCCGGGAATGGCCAGGGCGGCGCGCAGCCGCTGCCGGTATGTTTTGGCGGTGCTAAGAGCCAGCATCAACGCAATCACGATCAGCGCCGCGATAGTGGTCTGTGCGACCGTCAGATTGTTTTTCAGAACTCCGAACCAGCGGCCGTAGACCAGTTCGATGTGGACCCAGTAGACCAGCAGCGAGGTGGTGCCAAACTGGCGCACCCAGCTCCAACGGTTGACGGCACCCCCTGGAGACAAATGCTGTGTCCAGAGATAGGCGAGCGCGCCCAGCAGCAGAGTCACTCCCAGCTTGATGACCACTTGCGCCGGGCTGTTCAACCAGAACTCGGATTTCGGGTAGACAGAAAACGGCAGGTTGCCGAAGTACTGCCCGCCCATTACCAGCGCGCCGCCGAGCAGGGCCGCCCATTGCATGGCGCGCTCGATGGCTTCCGGACGCAGGCTTCGCAGAATGCTGCCGGCGCTCATGCCGAATGCCAGGTAGGCGGCCCAAGGGAAGAAGCCGAAAAAGTTATAGTCGGGAACAATGTAGCTGCGTAAAATGGCTGGCGACCAAGACCAGTCCATTTGGGAAATCAACGGGGCCGCGCAGGCGATCCCCATACCTAGCACCGCGCAAAGGCGCACCCGTTCGGCCGTCCGAAACAGCGCCATTCCCGAAAGCGCCACCACCGCGAAACCCATGCAATTCAGAATGTCCACCCGAATCAGGTCGGTCCATGGCGCCGGCCAGGCGAAGAGCCAGAGTTGTACTCGAAAAGCGAATGCCAGAAAAAACAGGTACCCGGAACGCCGCCACACCGCTACCAGGCGTTGTCGCGCGGTGAGGCCTTTGCGCTCCACGCTGTCCATCAGAAAGGCCAGGGTAACCCCGGTGAGAAAAAGAAAAATAGCCGGTGGCATGCCTCCCACAAACTGCGAAAGCATGAATGCGCCGCCGCCGCGCAGTTCCGGTTTCAGGAACGAATGGAACACGTGGCCTTGCAGCATGATCACGGCTCCGAGGCCGCGCAGCCAGTCGAGATATTGCAGCCGGGTGGCGCTGGTCTGAGTTTTCATCCGGGATTAACGTTGCGGGTATTGCTTCTTGACGCCCTTAGGGACGTCCAGCTTTACGGCGGATTCGGGAAGGCCGGTGTTCACCTGCATGTTGGTATAGGTTGCCAGATCGTAATCGCCGCCCGGCCAGTAAAGCTTCTGCTGAATGGGAAGGCCTGTCGTATCGGAAATCCACAACTCTACCTTCTGCAGATGCATCTCACTGGCTTTTGGTGTCAGTTCCAATCGGGTTGTTTTCTGTCCGCTCACCGTTTCCTGCCCGCCCAGGGCGATCTGGTAGGAATCCGCCATTTCCTTCGAGGTGGTGCCAAACCCCAACAGCAAAAGCTGGTCCGCTTGCTTCTTGTACTTGGCAATGTCGTAAACATCCCAGGTCTGGCTCTTGGGATAGTAGACTTGGGCCGTCCTCGTATCCACAGCGACCTGCTTTGCGTCTGGCTCTTTGATTTCCACTTTCATGAGCAACTCATGGGGTTTCGGGCGGCGGAGATAAATAGTTCCCTTGTCCTCCGTATCTTCGTTAATTACGGCAGTGTGATGCGTTCGTTTCAGGTTCGCCGTAAGATCCTTGAATATGGGGGCGGCCTGGTCCATCCTGGCCAGGGTGGCTTGCAGTTCGGCGCCGGCCGCGCGGCCAGGGGCCGCAAGCGCGAGCGCCGAACCCAGTACTGCGATAACGGTTACGCGTAACATCCTGTACAGCTTGGGCGCCCGGATCAAGACCGGGCGAATGCCATATATCCTTCGAGTTCGCCTTCCGAATCGAGCACGGGTTCGACGCGGATAACGGTGAGATGACGATTGTTCGTACGCGCCTGCAAAATGCCGGTGAGTTTACCGAGGCGCTGCCCTTCGGCAACTCCAGCCAGAAGCGCCGAGTTGACGAAGAAAACCGAATCGCCCTTATCGGTCGGCAAAATTGCGATGCTGCTGGCGTTGGCGGTGCGCGGCCAATCGTGGAACCAGGCGCGCGGCGTCAGGAAGATAAAGGATAAGATAAAGCCCACCATCAGGTCGTACTGCCAGGTGGCCCGCGCAAAGTCCCAGAATATGAAACGCTTCAACACCGCCTCTATTTTAGCAACTGTCCACTCCTGGCCGGCCGGGCGCGCATCGAGTTTCCTTCGCCCTGGTAGAATTAGCAAGTAAACCTATTGTATGGCCCTTGACTCGCAAGGTTCGTTAAGAGAGCAGGGAGTCCGGCTCACCCGCCAACGGCAGATTCTGCTTGATTTGATCGACAAGACGGGCGAGCATCTGGATGCCGAGCGTCTCTACCAGATGGCCAAGGAGCGGGACCCGAAGCTCAATCGCGTCACAGTTTATCGCACCCTGAAGATGCTCAAGGCCGGCGGGCTGGTGGATGAGCTCGACCTGATGCACTACAGCGGGGACCAGCACTACTACGAAACACGACTAAAACAGGAGCACGCCCACGTAGTTTGTCTGCGCTGCGGCAAGGTGGAGGAGTTTTTCGGCGAGCCCCTCCAAAAGCTGCGAAAACAGATCGAGTCGCACTTCGGCTTCCAGATCCTACTTACCCGGACGGAGGTGGGCGGCTACTGCGCGCACTGCCAGACCCTGCGGGCGCGGGAAGTGGACGAGCTGCGGCAAGAGCCGAATTCGAAGCCGCGCGTCAAGCAGGGCAAGAAACGCGTTTTGGCACGCCATTAGGCGATGGAAGCGCCGGCATTGGTTTCTTCCAGTACGGGTGCGGCATCTCTGATAGTCGTCGCTCCGGGTGGGCACCGCAGCCGGGTTCCCATTACACCTCTGCCATTCACGATCGGGCGCCAGGCGGAAAACCATCTCGTCCTGCGGGATAGCCGCGCTTCGCGCTCGCATGCCCGTATCGTCCTGGAGAACGGCGCGTATGTGATCGAAGATGCCTCCAGCCGCCACGGTACGTTCGTCAATGGCAAGCAGATTACGCGGCAAGCCTTGAACAATTCGGACCGGATCGACTTCGGCGTGGAGGACTCGTACCAGTTGATATTCCATTTAGACGGTACCGGGCAGCCCGCTCCGAGCGGCGTCAACTTAGCGGAAAAGACGGCCGCGCCGCCATTAGCACCGGCGCCGGTGCGGGCAAATCTGTCCGCCACTGGCGGGGGCGCTCTATCCGCCGCCGGGGTAGGCGGCAATCTGGCAAAGCTGCGGGCCTTACTCGATTTGGCGCTGACGCTGCAGGGGTCTTTTTCCATCAGCGAAGTATTGGCCTCCGTAGTGGACACCGCGCTGGCCGTCACAGGGGCCGAACGCGGCTTTCTGCTCTTGCGCTCGGGCGAGGGACTCGACACCCGTGTGGCCCGGAATCGCAACGGGCATAACCTGGATGCCGGCGAATTGCGGGTTCCGCGTAACTTGATCCGGCGCGCGCTGGAGCACCGGCGCGAACTGCTGTCGATGAATTTCGATCCGCTGGAGGCCGGTGACGAACGTCCGCAGAACAGCATCGCCGATCTGGAACTGCGAAGCGCGATCTGCCTGCCGCTGGTGCGCATTCGCGCCGGGCAGACGGAAGGGCCGGCAACCAACGTAATCTCCGCCGGGGCTGAGAGTGTGGGAGTGCTCTACATGGATTCGCGGATCGGCGCCGCCGATTTGACGGGCGGGAACCGCGAGTTGCTCCAGGCGCTGGCCATCGAAGCATCGACCATTCTCGAAAACGCCCGCCTGCTCGAAGAGGAACGCGCCAAGCAGCAGATGGAAGAGGAACTGCGTCTGGCGCACACCATTCAGCAGAGCCTTCTTCCGAAGAGCTTGCCGGCCGATGGCTGGATTCGGGCGCGGGGTAGCAGCATCGCATCCCGGGAAGTGGGCGGCGACTATTTCGACGTGGCCCAGGTGCATCGCCACTGCTGGTCGGCTGTAGTGGCGGATGTTTCCGGCAAAGGTGTCAGCTCGGCTTTGCTCGCTTCCCTCCTGCAAGGCGCCCTGATTACCGCCAGCGCCGAGCCGCGCGCGTTGCACCATCGTATCGAGCGGCTGAACCGCTTCCTGTACGAGCGGACCGGCGGCGAAAAATACGCGACCATCTTTTACTGCCTGATCTCGGCCGAGGGCATGCTCCATTACATCAACGCGGCGCACTGTCCGCCGCTGTTGTTTCATCCCGGGGGACCGTACACTGCCCTCGAAGCGACGGGCATGCCGGTTGGCCTGTTGGAAGAGGCGGAATTCACGGTCGGCCAGGAACGCATCGAAGCCGGGGACCGGCTCGTCATTTATAGCGATGGTGTTACCGAGGCGCAAAATTCGCGCTCCGAATTCTTCGGAGCCAAACGACTGCGCGAGGTAGTTGCGGCGCACGCGAACGAATCCTGCGCTCAGATCCACAATGCCATCCATGCGGCAGTCGCGGCATTTACGGAAGGCGCGCCGCAATCGGATGACATCACGCTCCTCGTGCTAGAAATCGCGGCGCTGCAGCCGGTCATAGGGTAATTGTGTGTTAACGGACGAACAGTGCGGAAGGGTGCGGAATTGACTGAGGACGCACCAGCCGCTAGACTTGCGGGTTCGGATTCACATGACGGCTTCTCCGGCTGGCGCAAAGTTGGCTTCGCCTCCCGCGAGCGGAGAGAGGCGTGCGCATGCGCAAGATGCGCTCATTTACGCCGCAGCCTTGCTTTATGCCGCCCTGGTCGCGATCACGATTACGCGGCACGAGCCGTGGGCCGACGAAGCCCAGGCATGGCTGCTCGGCCGCGATGCCAGCCTGTTCGATCTGTGGACGCGGCTGATGCACTACGAAGGGTCGCCCGGATTGTGGCAGACGCTGCTGCACATCCTGGTGCATCTTGGGCTTCCTTACGGAGCGTACAATTTCCTCTCGGGCGGCCTGGGGCTGGCGGCGGCTTGGCTGTTCCTGCGGTACGCGCCGCTGCCGCTGGCGGTCCGTCTCCTGGTGCCGTTTACCTACTTTCTGGCCTATCAATATGCGGTGGTTGCACGTAGCTATTCGCTACTTGGGCCGCTGCTGTTTGCGGTGGCAGCCATTTATCAAGATGCGCGTAAGAGGCCGGCGTTGGTTACCACGCTCCTCTGCCTGATGGCCGGCGTGAGCGTCCACGGCTTTTTCCTTTCGGGCTGCATCGGGCTGGCGATTTGGTCGCCCGCGCTGGCTGAATGGCGCAAGCTCCCGGCATGGCTACGCAGGCGCTGGTTGATTGCGGCGGGAATCTATGCGGCGGTGATGTTTCTATTCCTGCTGAGCGCGTGGCCCGCGCACGACGTAGCGTTTGCGGAAGAGCGCGGCATTGCCAGTATCGCCGTGAACCGCTTCGAAGACGTCCTGCTCGCTACCGCCGGCCAGGCGTTCACCGGGGAATGGATCACTTCGTTTGTGGCGGTTGGTCTCACCATTCCGTTCCTGTGGCGGGGCGGAGGGGCGCTGATTTTTTTCCCCGCAACTGCCCTCTTCTGGATTTTCGGTGTGGTGGTCTATTCGAAGGAATGGCATTACGGCATCGTCTTTCTGATCTGGGTTTTCGCGCTCTGGATTTCCGCCAACCGGTTGAAGATCCCGCGCATGGCACTGGTTGGCTTGGGCGGCGCGATCGCGGTCCAGTGCTACTGGACGGCGACGGCGGTCGCTTACGACCTGCGGAACCCTTATTCCGGCAGCCTAGAAGCCGTGCGGTACTTCAAAGCCCATCCGGCGAAAAATCTCTACGCCATCGGTTATCCGGCGATTGCCTTGCAGCCGTATTTTGCTTCCAACATCTATTCCGACATAAACGATGGTTCGGCGGTGGCCTATTGGGATTGGTCGAAACGCAATCCAGCCAATCCCGAACAGGATGCCGCCTCCATTTTTTCGGCGCGGCGGCGGGACTTCGTGCTGGTAAGCTACGGCCGCGACTACTACCGGCATTACTGGGGGCGCATGCTTGCGAGGATCGGCTACGTGCATCTGCGGCACTTCGAGGGCAGCACGTTCTGGCACGACAGCGTGCTGGAGCCGGAAGCTTACGACCTCTACAAGCGCATGCCGGCCCCGCCCCTGGACAACATCGCCAGTTCCCTACAACTTGGCGCGGCTTGCTCGGAAGACCAGCTTCTGACGGGCTTTTACTCTACTGAGCAGAATGCCTGGCGCTGGACGGCGAAGCAGTTTTCCGTGGTGCTGCGTATGCCGCCGGATGCAGCCAGTAACGGCGCGGAAGTCTCGTTCCAGTTTTACCTTCCCGAAATCCAGGTGGCAAAGCTTGGCCCGTTCACGCTGAGCGGCAATGTAGACGGATATCCGCTGGCGGCGCGCACTTATGCGAGGGCCGGCCGTTATGTCTACACGGCGGCGGTGCCGCGCGAAGCGCTCAAGTCCGGACTGGTCACAGTGAATCTGCATTTCAATAAGAGCGCCGTGGGCATAAACGGTGACCGGCGCGACCTGGCGGTAGTGGCATCAGCGATCGGGCTGAAATGAAAACCCGCTGGAATGAAACCCAGTGATACCGGCATTCGAAAGCGCTTGCCCCAACTTGCGCTCGTATTCGTTCTAGCGGCGCTGTGGGACGGTCACGGCATTGAGCGGCGATCTCTGACCCAGGATTACGTCGATCCCGTCAGCCGCATTGCCGCGCAGGACGAAGGCGAGTACGGCCATGAGGCCGTCCGCATGGCTCTCAACGGCGGCTGGCTGACGCCGCTTTACATGGGCCGCTACCGCCTGAATAAACCTCCCTTGCTGCAATGGCTGGCGGCCGCCAGTGTGCGGGCGTTCGGAATCCACGCCTGGCCGTTGCGACTTCCATCGCTGTTGGCCGCAAGCGGCACAATGACGCTCGTTTTCTGGGTTGTCTGGCGGATGCACTCGCTTGCGGCCGCCCTCTTTGCCGTTTTGCTGCTCGCTTCGAGTCACCTGTTCTACGTTTTCTCCCACCTGGCCATGACAGACATGCTGCTGGCCTTTTTCGTCGTCCTCTTGCTTGCGATTCTGCTGCTCGATCCGGCGCTGGAGCGCGGGTCTTCGCTGCTCCTGTTCGGTGTCGCCGTGGGCGGTGCGATTCTCACCAAAGGGGCCGCCGGAGCAGTACCGCTGGTTGCCCTTGTTCTATTGGGTCGGCGCTGGTCCCGGGCCATGAAAGCTTTGGCAATCGCCGCCGCTATAGTTCTGCCGTGGTACCTGTATCAACTCATTGTCCATCCCCGCTGGTTCTGGGCGGAATACGTGCTGACGCAGCATTTTGCGATCGGCGTGGCTGCGCCGCCGCAATATTCCAGCGAGAATCATCTGGTCTTCTACGCCCGCCGCCTGTTTCTGATGGACCCGGTACTCACGCTAGCCGCGCTGTTGGCGCTCCCGTTGATCCCACGCATTTGGAAGAAACGCCCCGCGGCGGTTGTATTTCCAGCCGTACTTCTGCTCGCGCTGTTCGCCTTCCGCTACCGCTCAGCGTATTACGTGCTGCCGCTATTGCCCGCGCTGGCTGTTTTAGCCGGGGAAGCGTTCGCCGCCGTTCCTGCACGGATACAAATGGTACTGGCCACCGCTGTATTGGCGTGCACGGTGGTGAAAACCGCATATCCCGCGGCAACCTGGGGCATTCCCGCAGCCATCGAGCAACCGCCGCCAATCAACACAGCGCTCGAATCGTATTGCAGCCAACATCGCGCGGCCGATCTGATTCTCATCGCTTCGGACGATCAGCTCTTCGCTTCCGTTCTACCGCTTTACCATCTGCGTTATTGCCTGCTCGCAAAGCCGCCCTCCGGGACAGCACATCCGCCGCTCGATTTCGCCGCGCTCGGTATCAGTGTCACCGTTCCCGAATTCAACCGCCTCCCAGAGCTGCTTCCCATCTGGCGCGCGCGCCTCGCCGGTTTTGGCCTGCCCTCGACCGCACCGGTGGGCACAGTGATTACCGCCGGCTCGATGGCTGAGGTTCAGGACCTGATCGCCGCGCACCCGGACGTCGACTTCTGGATTCCCGCCTCGATACTCCGCGGCTTGAGCCTGACGCTCGTGCACCGGCTCGAGCCCGCGGCGGGCGGATTCTTTCTGCTGGCTCCGGACGCGGCCACCTTTACACCCGCGCGGCCTTGTCGTTTGTAATCTCCGGCAAAGTTATAACGAAGGTAGTGCCGTGAGCATCGCTCGAACGCACGGATAATTCGCCGCCGTGATCGATTACAGTCTGCCGGGAGAGCGCCAGGCCAAGGCCCATACCGTGCCGTTTCCCCGCGCTGGCGAAGGGCTCGAACAGGTGGCGCTTGATCTCTTCGGGAATGCCGGGGCCGGTATCTTCCACGAGCACGATGGCCGCATGCGCGCCATTTTGAGCCTGCATCTCGGCCCGTACAGCCACGCGGCCGCCGTGCGGCATGGCTTCGATAGCGTTGCCGATCAGGTTCTGAAAGACCCGCTCCATGGAAGGCCGGTCCAGCGGCAATTCGATCTCGTCGGGAACGTCGCAGCTCACCGAGACGCCGCGCATCGAGGCCGCATCCGTCAAAGCGTCCGAGGCCGCCAGCACCACATCCCGCAAACGGCACACCTCGTGGCGGCGCGGCGCGCCATCGCCGCGGCCGCGGGTGGCATCCGCCAACTCCTGCAACATTGCCATGATCCGCCGCGAGGATTGGTAAATACTCTCCGCCAGGCGGCGGACTTGCGAGGTAGAGAGGTTCGCGTCCACCAGCATTTCGGCGCCGCCATAAATGGCCGCCAGTGGATTGCGCAAATCGTGAATGATGGAGGTTGAGAGGCGGCCCACGGTGGCGATGCGTTCGTGGCGGATCAGTTCATCCCGCGCCTGCCGGATGGAGGCGCACATGGAATTGAAAGTCCGGGCGAGGCGGCCCAATTCATCGGAACCCGCAGCGGTCACCTGGACATCGTAGTTGCCTTCCGCGATCTCCAAGGCAGCGCGGTCAAGCTCCCGCACCGGACCGACAATGCGGCGGGCGAGCAAATACGTAGCCGCCAGTCCGGCAAAAACCGCGCACAGCCAGATCTCCAGGATTTCGTAACCGAGCGCGCGCACACGCTGCCCGGTCCCTTCAAAGGAGCGGAGTACGCGCAGTTCGCCAGCCGGCGCGCCGGCCACATCCGCCAAGGGCCTGATCAACTGAGCGTAATCGATACCGCCGATCCGCGCCCTCCCCGGTTGCGTTCCATCCAGGCGCGCCGGCGGCGGAACCGTGGAGGCGATGATATGGTCGTGAGAGAGAAACAGGAAATCGCTTCCGGTCGATTGCTTTAACTCCGTGGCCAAGGCCGCATCCACTTCGAAACCGGCCACCAGCACATTGAGCAATGCCGACCCCTGTTCGGCAGCCACATAGACGGGCGTGAAAACCATTTGGTAGAGCCGGCCATCATTCACCAGAAATCCAGTGGCCTGATTGGGAAACTGGCGCGCGGCGGCGCGGACCGGCAAAGCGGGAGCTCGAGGGATTGGGGACTGACCGAGCGAAGCAATGACGCGTCCATCGGGAGCGGTTACGAAAAAGATTGTCCGGCTGGGCGCTACCGTATCCCACAGTTCGGCCGCGGTATCGCGGATCGTCGCCTGGTCCGCGGTGCCGAATGCGGCGCGCACCGCGGAACTGCGGCTCAGGATCAAGCTGACGGACTTGAGCCTCTCCGCGCGCGCTTCCCATAGCGATTCGTAAGCCCGCAGGCTGGCCGCTACTTCATCCTCCAGCATCAGCGACGCGCTGCGAACCAGGTAATTCTGCATCAGCCACGCCGTAAACACGAGCAGCGCCGTAATCAGGACAGAGGTAGAGAGCAGCACTTTCCACAGCAGCGAGAGCGGCGCTAAATGAGGTGTCTTCATTTGCGTGTAGCCGGATAGATTCCGGTATCGTCCGGCGGCGCCGTGTATTCGCGGCCGTATTTATTCTTATGCGGAAGCGCCAGGTAGCCCGTCTCCGAGATAGCGGTTTCCGGCAACTCGATACGGTCCTGATCCACGGTTACGTGGCGGCGAAGGCTATGGAGCGTCTCATCCGTGGCCCGTTCGTGAAACACGTTCAGCTCGTAATCGCCTCGGGGCACGTTCTGGATTTCAAAGCGGCCATCGCTCTGGCTCATGGCGAACAACGGCGTATCCATCACCGCGATCACGGCGCTCATGGTTGAGTGAATGTTGCAGAAGACCCGCACGAAGCCTGGCCGGGTGAAACGAAAACTTTTCGTGGTGCCGGGAGGATAGAGGCCGATATCGAATAGCTGGCCATCGTAGACGGAGAACGCATTGTGAAAGATCGGATCGAAATTGGGGAAGTCCACGATGGTTCCCACACGAACGGCGAGCACATGCGGGGTGAAGGTTTTGTTCTTCTGAATCATTTTGGCGTGCGCCGGGATTTGCTCGGCCGGACCTCCGTGGGCGCCTGCGCTCAGCGCTTCCAGCCAGAGCACTACCCCGGAATAATCCGAGCGCATGCGGACCGCTTTTTCGTGGGAATCGCGCAGCACCACGCGCCCCGTGACCGTGGCGGCGGAAAGGGACAGGGCGCAGGCGGCGCTAAAACAAGTACGCGAAAGCCAGGTCATAGTGAGGGTTGCTCCGCACGCCGCCACCGAGATACGTTGAGCGCAAATACGAATACTCGAAGCTGGCAAGCACGTTAGACATCAAACGGTAGATTGCATTTGCCGCATAAGTCTGGTTTTTCGATATCCCGCCGGCGGCCAGGTCGCGGTTGAAATCGTCTTCCTGGCCGCCATACAGGTTGAAGGTGAGGCGCGATGTGGCTAGATACTTCAATTGCGCCCAGCCGCCGGCGCCGCGAACCGCGTGCAAATAGCCCCAGGCATTTTCCACGATGCCCTGCTGCAATCCGCCCACCACGCCCAGGTTTTCCCCGCGAAATACCGTTCCGGTCAGGTCGAATTTCCTGCCGAGGGGGAGTCGCCAATCGAGCGATAGGATCCGCGATGGAATCGAATAGCCGGCCACGTGACTATTGGAAACAGCAAATCCGGGAGCGATCTCGAAGCGGGAATCCGTGCCCGCCTGCTTCCACAAAACGAATCGGCCCTGCAGGGAGGGACGCGAACTGTCGGCCTGAGCCGTGTATTCCGCCGGGACATTGCCGCGCTCCGAGGTTTGATAAATACCCGCCTGGGCGTTCAGCCCGGCGGTTTCGCCAAAATGGAAGCGCTGCTCCACGCGCACCTGCGGCTGCCAGAGCCAGAGATTACCCGATCCGGTTAGCGGGGAAAATCCGACCTGCGCGAGCGAATCCGGCTCCCGCGGAGCAAAAATCGGCTTGTCTTGCGCCACCGTGAATGTGGTGTTGTTCCAGGCGAAATTAATGGAGGCGACGCGCAGCCGCATGAGTTGGTTGAGGGAAGTTCCCGTGCCCGCAAAGAAATCCATATAGGCGGAGCCACTCACCTCCATCCCCCCAATCTTCTCCGGAGACGCGAATTTCAGTCCCAGAACGGTCTGTCGGATGGTGCCGCCGCTAGTTTCCTGTCCGGCTTCGAGCGCCGCCGTCGTGGGGTCCTCCGCGCCGCTCGCGAAGCGGCCGTTGTGGAAACCATTGAACAACAGCATGCCGGTGAGTTGCATTGGATCGCGATGCTCGCTTTCCACGCGGCTCTGGGCGAGATCGCGGATCTGCTGCTCGGCGACCGCAACGCGCTCTTCAATTGGAGCTTCTCCAGCCTCCGCCGGTTGGCCATCGCCTTTGGCCGGTTCCCCCCGCGCCAACTCTTCCCGCAACGAGCGAATTTCGGAAAGCAATTCGCGGTTCTGCTGTTCCAGGGCATCGAGGCGCTGCAGGATGCGGTTTACCTGGTCTTGGCTCAAATCCTGCGCCGGAAGCATCGCGGCAAACAGGGCGGCTATGGCTAGCGAGCGGTTAATCTGTGGTGTCACGCATCAACTCCTCGATCTTCTGCCGGATGGCAATTGGCGAGTAGGGCTTGCCGAAGAACGCTGTCGCGCCGAGCTCGAGCGCCCGCTCGCGGGTGGTGGGATCGGCGGCGGCGCTGGTGACGATGATCGGTAGGGCCCGGAAGCGCGGTTCCGCGCGGAGCTTTTGAATCAGTTCGAGGCCGTTCATGGAGGGCAGATCGATATCGGTAATCAGCACGGAAACCGGCCGCTCGCGCAAGATCGCCAGCGCCTGCTCGGCGGTTGCTGTGTGTTCGAGCGACGGCACGCCGGCGGCTTCGAACGCGATTCGCAGGGTAGCGCTGCAAGCCAATTCGTCTTCGACTAACAGAATCGGCGCAGACACTTCAGCCGGCTTCTTTCATGGAATGAACCGGTAGCCCACGCCGTGCATGGTAACAAAATGGCGCGGGGTTTCCGAATCCGGCTCGAGCTTCTGCCGCAGGCGCACCACGTGCGCATCCACGGTGCGGGTATTGGGGAAGGCTTCGTACCCCCAAACGGAATTCAGCAGCACATCGCGGGTCAACGGCCGGTCCGGATTCTGCAGGAAAAAGGCGAGCAGCTTGAATTCCGCCCGCGTAAGCTTAATCTCTTCTCCCTTTCGCCGCACGGAGTGGCGCTCCAGATCCACTTCGACGTCTGAAAACGAAATGACATGGTTAGTCTCCGGGTTGGTGCGGCGCAGCACGGCCCGGATGCGCGCCAGCAGTTCGCGCGTTCCAAAGGGTTTCACTACGTAATCATCGGCGCCGATTTCGAGCAGCAGCACCTTATCGATCTCGTCGCCTACCGCGCTCAGCACGATCAGGGGCGTTTGCATTCCGGCCGATCGGATCGCCTTGCAAACATCCACGCCGCTCACACCGGGCATCCGCAAATCGACGATGATGAGGCTCGGGCGGCCGGAGAAGGCTTCCTGCAGCCCCGTCTTACCATCCCCCGCCAGAATCGAGCGGAAGCCTTCGTTTTCGAGCATCACGCCAATCACTTGGCGGATGGCCTCGTCGTCATCGATCACTAGGATCGTTTGCATGGCCTGCACGTCGATTCTACCCGATCCTAGTTCGCCCGCAGCCTCAGGCCACATTGGCTATCGCCGGCCCGGGAACCGCGCACGTACGCCGGCCTCCCTGTGGCTGGAAACGGCACCCCAGGCCGAATACGGTCTCGATATACAGCCGGCCGAAAGGCCCGAGCTTTTTGCGAATCCGCGCCAGATGAACATCCAGCGTGCGGGTGCGAATCTGTTCGCCATAGCCCCACACCGCAAGCAGCAGCGATTCCCGCGCCAGCACCTCGCCGGCATGTTCGGCCAGGAAGGCTAGTAACGCAAACTCTTTGGCGGTGAGTTCCACGGTTCCGGAATCCACGCTTACGACTTGCCGGTCGAAGTCGATTTGAAGGTGAGCATCCTCATACGAGGGTCGCTCACGGCTGGCAAGAGTACTAACTGGCATGAGATCTGTTCCTTTCCAGCCGATAGTACTGATGAACCGGGGAGGCAGTCGTTTCGGAAGTGTAAACGGATTGTAAAAGCTTTTCACCGCTTCCGCAGCCAGATGTAGCAATGGTTTCCGATACGGTGCGCGTCGAGCGAACGGAGCAGCCAGATATCCAGATAGCGCAGCGGAAACAGAAGCCAGCCGCTAATAAAGTGGGCCAAAGCGCGCCAGGCGCGGAAGGGGAGCAGCAGCTTAACGAACTCGATGTTCGTCACCAGAAGCGTGGCTGCCGGTCCGGTACGCCATCCCGTGGCTACCACCTCCATCGGGCCGGCCAGTTGTTTCAGCCCGTCGAGAGTGAACCGGCGGAAATCCTTTGGGTATTCATGGAAAGGATGGCAGAATGGGGTCACCAGGTGCAGGTAGCCGCCCGGCGCGAGCACGCGAACCATTTCGCGCATCACCTGCCGCGGATCGCTCACGTGTTCTAAAACGGCGTCGCATTCGATTCGCTGGAATAAGTCGGAGGGAAATGGCAAGGCTTCCGCGTCCGCGGCAACATCCACGCCGGGCACCGAAACGAGATCGAGATTCACGTATCCCGGCACAGTTCGCCCCGCGCCGCCTATA
>DATGKM010000069.1:0-3471 GCA_035294665.1 Bryobacteraceae bacterium
CGGAATTTGGACAGCACCTGACGGCCACAATAGCCCGGTGCCTCCACCAACCTGATCCGCCATGCGGTTCAGTTGTTCCCGTTATGTGGTTTGGATTCTGTAAGGCAGTTTATGGTCGGCAGCTAATTTGGACAGCAGTGCTGCTTTTCATAGAACCGGATGGTGTCGACGCTCAAACCGGTTTGTCGCGCCACTTGGCCGATTCTCGCCGCCATTTTGTTTCCATGCCCAAAATACAACCTGGAGTTAACTCCAGAGTCAAGAGCCTTGATCGTAAGGTTTCTTACGGTTGAAGCTGGATAGTGAACACACCCATGAAGGCTATGACGAAACCGCATTTGCGCGCTCCCACGAGCAGCATCGGAAACGAGCGGAGGCCATGTTACGAACTCAAGCCAGGGCTCTCGGCTTTCAACTCACCCCAGCATCACAAGCGCAGACGTAAATGTGTTCCTTAGGAGGCGGGAGTCGCACACCATCGATGTATAATGCTGGAGCGAAACGTTCCCCCGCCGGCAAGCTTTAGTTTGCGGCCGGTGGCCAAGCCGGAATGTCTCGAAATCCGATTGGAGGTCCCATGAGGCGAACCATCATTGCTCTGATTCTGTTATATAGCCCGACCGGCATTTTCGGTCAGCCACCGGGGGAGCGCGGGGCCGCGAAGGGCCCGGCGCCGCAACCGCCGCCTCCGCTCGCCTTCAAAGAAACCTGGAAACGAGCCCCCGGCAATGTGCCGCTCACGCAGGAGTTCGTCACGAATCCGGATCTGCGGTTGACTCTGTATGGCACCGGTAAAGAAGATTTTGGCGTCACGAGCGAGGGCGATGTGCCACACATCTGGACAGGACTTTGCGCCACCGCCTGCGCGCTCACGCTAAGCGACAAAGATAATTTCGTGGATCTTACAGGCAAGGCGAAAATTCGCTGGTATACCAAGACATCGGGATTTCATGAAGTGCGCCCCGTTTTGAAACTCGCCGATGGAACGCTGCTGGTGGGAAACCACGTGGATGCGAACACGCGGGACTACGTGGAGAGCGAGTTCTATTTGGCCGACGTGCGGTGGCTCAAGCTCGATGCGGCGACGGTTCGGACCAAGGGAACCTTGCTCGACAAAGTGGACCTCGGCAGAGTGGATGCGGTTGGGTTTGCCGATCTGAGTCCGGGGAGCGGCCACGGCACCGGTGGGTACTCCGACGTTGCGTGGATCGAGGTTTACGGAAAACCGGTAAAACGCGCGGCGGGGAGTGAATCCCAGTAGTACACTACGCTCGCGGCCCGAAGCGTTGACTGAGCCTTTTGGAAGCTGATACGATGCGCGCCGGAGGTTCCGGATGCGCCTGTTTCGCCTGCTGAGCATAGCTGGATCCGCCGCTGCGATTCTGTTTGCCGCCGGGGAGCGGTCGTTCACGACTTGGACGGAATATCTCGGAGGTGCCGATTCCTCGCAATATTCCGCGCTCCGGCAAATCAATAAATCGAACGTCAGCCAGCTCCGGATCGCCTGGACGTATCCGGCGGGCGAAAAGCACCGGTACCTTTCAATCCCATCGTGATCGATGGCGTGATGTATGTGCTCGCGCAAAACAATTCGATCGTCGCGCTGGACGCGGCCACGGGCCGGGAAAGGTGGGTTCACCCCAATGAAGGAGCCGTGGGCACGCGCGGCATCAACTATTGGGAATCGAGGGATCGGTCCGACCGGCGGCTGATCTACATCAACGCGGGATTCCTCACCGAAATCGACGCACGCACTGGCAAGACGATTCAGTCGTTCGGCGATAACGGGCGCACCGACCTGCGTGTGGGCCTGGATCGCGACAGGAGCGGTGCGCGGCCATTGCAAACCAATAATCCGGGGCGCGTATTTGAAAACCTGATCATCGTGCCGCTGCCGGCCGGCGGCGCCGAATACGAAGCTATTCCCGCGGATGTTCATGCCTACGATGTGCGCACGGGCACGCTGGTGTGGGTGTTTTATAGCATTCCTCGTCCGGGCGAATTCGGCTATGATACGTGGCCGCCGGATGCATGGAAAACCGCGGGCGGCGTCCACAATTGGAACGAAATGACGGTCGATGAGCGGCGCGGCATCGCCTACATTCCTTTTGGCACGGCCCGCTACGATTTCTACGGGGCCAACCGCAAGGGCGCCGATCTGTTCGGCAACAGCCTGGTCGCCCTGGATGCGCGCACCGGGAAACGGCTATGGCATTTTCAGCTCGTCCACCACGATCTGTGGGATTACGATATCCCCACCGCGCCCAAGTTGCTTACCGTGCGCCACAACGGCAGGATGGTGGATGTGGTGGCGCAGCCCACCAAGCAGGGATTCCTGTTTGTTTTCGATCGGGTGACTGGCCAACCGTTATGGCCTATAGAGGAGCGGCCCGTGCCGCAGTCGGATATTCCCGGCGAGCAATCGTGGCCTACGCAGCCGTTTCCTACGCTGCCGCCGCCGTTCGCGCGGCAGTCGTTCACCGAAAAGGATATCAATCCATTCCTGCCGGAGGCCGAGCAGCAAGCGCTGCGCGAGCGGCTCCGCCATTCGCGCAATGAGGGCCTGTTCACGCCGCCCAGCTTTCGCGGAACCATCGAGATGCCTGGAAACAATGGCGGCGCCAATTGGGGGAGCTCCGCCGTCGATCCCACCAAAGGAACCATCTACATCGTGTCTAAAGAATTGCCGATGATGCTGCAACTAGGATTGCCGGGGGCGGGCCGGGAAGGAAGGGGTAAACGCGGCGGATCTCCTCCGGAAACACAGCACTCCGCGGCCGCTGGGCAGCCGGCTGCCGCGCCGGCCGCCGCCTCCCCCGCCGATGGTTCCATCCGCTACATCTCCCCTTACGATTTCATGATGATGAGCAATGGCCTTTCCGCCATCGGACCGCCCTGGTCGCAATTGACGGCCTACGACCTGAACACCGGCCGTATTCTCTGGCAGGTACCCAACGGCGGCGTAAAAGAGCTGGAAGAGCAGGGCCATCCCAATACGGGCAGCCAAGCTCCCAGAGGCGGCGTTCTGGTTACCGCGGGCGGCCTCGTGTTCGTGGCCACATCGTCGGACAAAAAATTGCGGGCCTACGATCAGGACACGGGCAAAGTAATTTGGGAAACCGGTCTCCTGGCTGCCTCTGAGGGCGTGCCCGCGGCTTATGAGACTGGCGGCCGCGAGTACTTAGTCTTCTGCGTTGCAGGGGGAAACGGGTTGCTGCCGCCGCATATCGGGTCGGATAAAGCTTTGCCCGCACCCGATTCGGGGGCATACATCGCCTTTGCGCTGCCGGAGAAATGAAGGCGTGTCCTCTCAAGCACCAGCCCGCTCAGCATTTTCCAATCGAAGAATGATCCTGAAATCGAGTTTTGATTCCAATACAAGATGATCCTGAAAATGAGCGCCGCCGGAGGCTGGGGAATCGCTCCTTTCTCCGCCGCCCAGCGGCGGTTCTGGCAGCCGAAAGCTGCCGG
>DATGKM010000070.1:0-25554 GCA_035294665.1 Bryobacteraceae bacterium
CGAACGCATCGCGGAATGGTCGCGCCTGCTGCGCATCGACTCTCTGTTGGACCGTTATCCGCCCTCCCTCTCCGGCGGTCAACGGCAGCGCGTGGCTTTGGCGCTCGCCCTGGTGATCGAGCCCGAAGCTCTGCTGCTCGATGAGCCGTTTTCCGCGCTCGATCCGCACCTGCGCCGTCACCTGGAAGAGCAGCTTCGGCACGTGCTGCGCCGGTTTCGCGGGGTCACGCTGTTTGTGACGCACGATCGCGATGAAGCTTACCGCTTCTGCGAGGATCTGGCCATTCTCACGGAAGGAAGCGTGGCGATGGCCGGGCCCAAGCAGGAGATTTTCGCGCGCCCCGTGTCTCTCGCCGTGGCGCGCCTCACTGGATGCAAGAATTTCAGTGCGATCGCGGCGGCGCAAAGTGAGTCGGTCCGCGCCGCCGATTGGGATTGCACGCTCCAGGTGGCCGGCCCGGTCCCGGCCGGGGCGCGCTATGTAGGAATCCGTGCCCACCATATCCAGGTGAGGCATCACAGCACGCAGCCGAACGCCTTCCCCTGTTGGCTCGTGGGACAGGTCGAATCGCCGTTCGAGATGACGCTGTATTTGCGCCTTCACACCCCGCCTGGGCCGCAAGATCAGCCGCACCTCGAAGCGGAAATGTCTCGCGCGGAATGGGCAGAACTCTCGCGTAAGCCGCAGCCCTGGGTTGCCGTGCTCGACGCCGCCCGCTTGCTGTTACTGCGCTAGTATGTGACGCAGGTTCGCTTCATGTCCCAGTCTCCCAAGCCAACCCCGCAACAGGTGGCGCCTCTCGTTGCGTTGGCCACGGAGTTTCTCAAGGCCGGGCGGCCGGCCGATGCAATTGCGCCGCTGCGCGATGCGGCTTTGCTCCAGCCCTCCAATCCCCTCATCCAGCACGATCTCGGCCTCGCGTGTCTCGAGGTCGGCCGGGTGCCAGAAGCCATCGCGGCATTCGAACAGGCCATCGCCGGCGACCCAAGCTATGCAGACGCCTGCTTCCGGCTGGGAATCGCACTGGAGATGCAGGGTGACTTAGGCGGCGCCGTCGCTGCTTACGGCCGCGCCACCCATCTGCTCCCATCTCTCACCGAGGCCTGGTTCCGTAATGGGGCCCTCCACTACACATTGGGACATCGCCGGGAGGCGGTCGCCTGTTTCCGCCGCGCTTCGGCTACCGGCGGTAACACAAGCTTCGGCCGCCTTGCCAAGGCGCGCGCCCTGCTGGCCGAAAACCGCGATCGCGAAGCCGAACTGGTGCTGCGAAAGGCCCTGGCGCTCGATCCGGCGAGCGCCATGGCGCATGATCTGCTCGGCAATCTGCTCTCCGAGTCCGGCCGTTTCGAGGAAGCCCGCGAGTGCTTCGAACGCGCGGTCGCCCTCGCGCCGCTGCTGGCCGGAAGCTACTACGATCTGGTCCGCTGCCGCCCTGTCACAAGCAATGATGATGGCCTGCTCGAACGGATGACAGCCGCGCTGGCCACCCCGGGCCTCGAGCCCGCTCAGCGCCTCCGCCTTCACCTGGCGATCGGCAAGGCGGCCGGCGATCTTGGCCATTACGCCCTCGCCATGCGCCATTGCGACGCCGCGGACGCCTTGCGCCGGCAATCTGTGCCGTTCGAAGCGGCCGCGTTTTCCATCCAGATCGATCGTCTGATTGCCCGCTGCGAGCCCGCGTGGATCGCGCGCGCATCCGAACTCGGCTGCCGCGATTCCCGGCCAATACTGATCGTCGGCATGCCGCGTTCCGGCACAACCCTCGTCGAGCAGATTGTCTCCATGCATCCGGAGGTGGCTCCTGGCGGCGAACTGCATTTCTGGAATCAGCGGGGAGCGGCATGGCTCGCCTCGGGCGCCGCCGTGAACGAAAAGCCGTTTTTCGCGCAAGCGGCCGCCGGCTATCTGGACCTGCTGCGCGCCGTCGCGCCCAAAACGGCGCGTGTGACCGATAAGATGCCGTTTAATTTTCTCTGGGCCGGGCTGATCCACGTGTCATTCCCGCGCGCCATCATCGTTCATTGCCGCCGCGCCGCAATCGACACGGCTCTCTCGATCCATCAGACGTATTTTCATCCGGCCCTGGCGTTTCCAACCGGAGGCGCCGAACTGGTCGCTTTTTTTCGCGGCTACCAGCGGCTCATGGACCATTGGCGGCGCGTCCTGCCGCCGGATCGCTTCGTCGAAGTCGATTACGAGGACCTGACCCGTGCCCCCGAACCGGCCATCCGGCGGATCGTCGCGGCCTGCGGTCTCGCATGGAATGACGCATGCCTTTGCCCCGAACGCAATCCGCAGCCAGTGAAGACGCCAAGCAAATGGCAGGCCCGCCAGCCGATCTATCGCACCTCCGTCGAGCGCTGGCGGCGCTACGAACCCTGGCTGGGACCTCTGCGGGCGCTCGCCGAAAGCCGCCCTGCTTGGCCCAATCCGTAAGAAAAAGCCCACCGCAGACTCTGTAAGAGAAAGTTCATCCGCTCATCATAAAGCCGTCATAGCTCGCTGGTACCATCGGTGACCGCAGATGCGCAACGGCGTTTTGTATTCCCGCCCGATTTCGCACATCCGATCCCGTTTGCGTGACAAAAAATTCCCGAAGGAGAACGGTACATGTCTCAAGTGGCGTTTCGAAAAAAATCGCATATCAAAAAACGTCTGCGTCCGCTTACCAGCCTGCTCCGTGAGCGCGTACGGCAGGCAATGCTGGCTGCCGGCCTGAGCCTTTCAGGACTCGCATTTGCTCAGTCCGTCCCCTACCCGACGTACCATGTCGGTCCGCAGGGGAACGGCTCGTGGGTCGTCAGCAATGGCCAGGTCATCACCCCCGCCGGCACCCAGGTCAACCTCGGCATACGGGTGCGAGCCAAGGCCATTGCGCTCAACCCCAATCCCCTTACCCACACCGCCGCCGTACTCACCATGGGTACGTCGACGGCCGATGGCAACGGAGCCGTCGAGGTGTTTGACACCCGCACCGGCGCTGTGCTGCAGAACTACATCCCGTTCGCAAAGGATCCGAGCGGCAGCTACAGCGGCATAGCTTATTCGGCGGACGGCAAGCACCTGGTGTTCAGTCAGGACAGCAGCCATGTCACCATCGCGAATGTTTCCGCGGCTGGCTTGCTGTCGGATGACGCCCAGGTCAGTGTGCCCCCAAACAATTCTTTCATCCAGTGTTTTCCAAACAGCCCCCCGGCCGCTTACGCCAACCCTTGCGGCTCGTTCTATACTCCGAGCACTTCTTATCCCGGCGGCGTCGCCGTGGCGCCTAATGGAAAGAGTGCCTATGCCCTGCTGAACCAGAATGACACCCTCACCAAAATCGACCTGAGCGTGACACCGCCTGTGCAAGGCACGCAGATCCGCGTCGGCAACGCGCCGCACAGCGTCGTGATCAATCCTCTCGGCACCACCGCCTACGTTAGCAACGAGGGCGGCCGGGCCGCTACCGAAGCCGACTTCCAGATCAACTCTGCCGGCACCGAAATCGTCGCCGACCCCGTGGTTGGCGCCGCCATCACCGGTACCGTTTCCGTGGTGGATCTGGCCTCGATGACGGTCAAAGCTACCATCCCGACCGGACTGCACCCCACCGGGATGGCGTTCTATGGAATTTACCTGTTGGTTGCCAATACCTATAGCGACACCATCTCGGTGATCAACACGCTCACCAACCAGGTGGCGTGGACGATCAACGTTGGGCTGCCGATCGGCGTGCCCGGCGCCGGCCAGGCGGCCTATGGGGCGGCGCCGAACTCGATTGCCGTCGACGCCCAAAACGGCGTGGCTTACGTGGCGCTCTACAATGCCAACGCGATCGCCGTGGTCAACCTCACGAAAGGCGCTGGTAATCCCGTCATAGGCATGATCCCGGTGGCCTACGCGCCGAGTTCGGTTGTGCTGGACCAGTTCGACAACGTGCTCCTCGTTGCCAACGACAAGGGCATTGGCACGCGCGATTCGTTTGAGACCGATTACAAGGTCACCGGCTATAACACCCACCAGGACAATGGCACCGTCAGCATCGTTCCCGTGCCGAGCACCGTGGCCTTGGCGTCGATGACTACCCAGGTGTACGAGAACAATCACTGGGATCTGGCGCAAAATATCGAGTCGGCTTCCGGTGGCAACCCGCTAACTCCGCCCGTCCCGATCCCGGCCAAAATCGGCGATCCGTCGCTGATCAAACACGTGTTCCTGATCGTCCGGGAAAACCGCACCTACGATCAGATCCTGGGCGACGTCCCCGCCGGCAATGGCGATCCCGCCTTGGCCGTCTTCGGCGGCAATATCACGCCGAATGCGCACGCGCTGGTGCAGCGTTTCCCCCTCCTCGATAATTTCTACGACCCGAGCCGCCAGTCGGCCGACGGCCACCAGTGGCTCATCGAAGGCATGGCCCCCTACGCCGACGACATCCAATCGCCTGACTGGGTCCGCAGCTATCCAGGCGGCAATGCCGGCGATGCGCTTGCCTATCAGAATAAGGGCTTCCTGTTCTCGGAAGCCGCCGCGGCCGGTCTGCCCGTGAAGATCTACGGCGAATACGTCGAAAACGATACGTTCCTGCAGCCAAACGGGTCGACCTCCGAGCCGAGTTGGAGCCAGTTTTACGCCGATGCGCAGTGCTTCGAGGGAGGGCCTGATTGCGCGGCCCCCGGCACCCCCGGCGAGAAGACGCTGTACTTTCAGAACACGGTCCAGGCACAGTCCTCTGTTCCTGCCGTGTCTAACCACCTCATCAAGAACTTCCCGCAGTTCGATCTGGGCATCCCCGATCAGTTCCGGGTCGATCTGTGGCTGCAGGACTTCAACAAAGACGTTGCCGCCGGCACGGTGCCCGCGTTGAGCGTCCTGTGGGTAATGTGCGACCACACCGGCGGCCCACCGACCCCTGTCGCCGAACAGGCCGATAACGACCTGGCAATCGGCCGTATCATCGACTACATCAGCCACAGCCCGGTTTGGTCTTCGTCGGCCATCTTTATTGCGGAAGACGACGCCCAGAACGGCGTCGATCACGTCGACGGTCATCGCAGCCCAGGCTATGTCATCAGCCCATACGCCGTGCAGGGCCGAACCACCGCCGACCACACCTACTACTCTCAGGTCAACATGACTCGCACGATCGAGCAAATTCTCGGTCTGCCGCCCATGAACCAGTTCGATCTGGTGGCGTCGCCCATGAGAACGGTTTTCACGCTGGGCATGCCGCCTGCCGAGAACTTCGCGCCTTGGACACACGTCCCCAACCAGATCCCCCTGAACCAGGGCGTGGCCACGAGCGAGGCCATTAACGCCAATATCAAACGCAAAGCCTCCGCCCATCCCAGAAGCGTCAAGGCCCTGAAAGAGGCTTGGCTCCAGAAGAAGGCCGAACTCTTCGCCGGCAAACTAACCAAGCCCGATTCCGAAGACCCGGACACCGTGAACCACTTCAACTGGTACATGACCACCGGGTTCAAGCGGCCCTATCCCGGCGAAACCAAGGTTCGCCCCCCGAGCGACTTCGACAACCGCCCGGCACCCAAAGGCGACGAGGACGACGATTAGACCCGTTCCGGCTGGCAAAAGCCCTCTCCCCGATCAACGGGGGGAGGGTTTTGTTTTCATGGCTCAAAAGGGACGGCCACCTATTCCAGCCAGCGCCGTTGGCTGCGGGAAAAGCTTACCGTGGCGGAGGGCCCTTTCCGCGCCGAACACCCGCACCGAGATAAAACGTCTCCGCGGACCGTCCAACTCCGCCAGAATAATGCTACGCCATTGCCACCACGGACCACCCGGTTATAACCCGCCATTGGGCGTCGCATAATTAAGTTATGGACATCAATCGATTCACCGAGAAACTGCAGGAAGCCGTGCGGGCCGCGCAATCCATGGCCATCCGCCACAGCCACCAGCAGATTGATGTCGAGCACCTGCTGGCCGCGCTATTGGAGCAGGATAATGGCCTCGCGCCGTCGATTTTGGCTAAAGCGGGCCTCGCCCCGGAGGCGCTGCTGCGCCGTTTGCAAGCGGAACTCGACCGCCTGCCCAAAGTTTCGGGGCCTTCGGGCCCCCCCGACCAGGTGTATGTCACCGCGCGCCTGAACCGCCTGCTTACCGCCGCCGAAGACGAAGCCCGCAAGCTGAAAGACGAATACATTTCGATCGAGCACATCCTGCTCGCCCTCACGAACGATGCCGGCCCGGCCGGCCGCCTTCTTAAGGAATTCGGCCTGAACCGCGAGCGGCTGATGCAGGCCCTGCGCGAAGTCCGGGGCAATCAGCGCGTCACGTCGCAGAATCCCGAGGCCACCTACGAAGCGCTGGAGCGGTATGGGCGCGACCTCACGAAACTGGCCGCGCAGAACAAGCTCGATCCGGTGATTGGCCGCGACGAAGAGATCCGCCGCGTGATCCAGGTCTTGTCGCGCCGCACCAAGAACAACCCGGTATTAATCGGCGAACCGGGCGTCGGCAAAACGGCCATTGTGGAAGGGCTGGCGCTGCGGATTGTGCGCGGCGATGTTCCGGAGGGATTGAAGAACAAGCGCATCGTGGCGCTCGATATGGGCGCGCTGATCGCCGGCGCCAAGTACCGCGGCGAATTCGAGGAGCGGCTTAAGGCCGTGCTCAAAGAGGTGCAGGAATCCGCCGGCGAAATCGTTCTCTTCATCGACGAACTGCACACCGTCATTGGGGCGGGGAAGGCCGAAGGCGCCATGGATGCCGGTAACCTGCTCAAGCCCATGCTCGCCCGCGGCGAGTTGCATTGCATCGGCGCCACCACGCTCGATGAGTACCGCAAGCACATCGAAAAAGACGCCGCCTTCGAGCGCCGCTTTCAGCCCGTGCTGGTGGATCAGCCGTC
The DNA here is from genome assembly GCA_035294665.1 of Bryobacteraceae bacterium. Classification (GTDB taxonomy): domain Bacteria; phylum Acidobacteriota; class Terriglobia; order Bryobacterales; family Bryobacteraceae; genus PSRJ01. The sequence continues at coordinate 6,858 of DATGKM010000070.1, forward strand.
GGTCGAAGACACCATCTCCATTCTGCGCGGCCTCAAAGAGCGCTACGAAGTGCACCACGGTGTGCGCATCAAGGATGCGGCGCTGGTCGCCGCCGCCGTGTTTTCGAACCGCTACATCGCCGATCGCTTCCTCCCCGATAAAGCCATCGACCTGGTGGATGAAGCGGCCGCGCGCCTGCGCACCGAGATCGATTCCATGCCCGCGGAACTCGACGAAACCCGGCGCCGCATCATGCAGCTCGAAATCGAGCGCGAGGCGCTGCGCAAGGAGACCGATGCCGCTTCCCGCGAGCGGCTGGTCAAGCTCGAAAAAGAGCTGGCCGATTTGCGCGGCGAATCCGACGCCCTCACCGCCCGCTGGCAGCAGGAGAAAGGCACGGTACTGCGCTCGCGCCAGCTCCGTGAGCAGGTAGAACAAACCAAATCCGAAATCGAGCAGGCGGAGCGCAACTACGATCTCAACCGCGCCGCCGAGTTGAAGTACGGCAAGCTGGTGGCTCTTGAAAAGCAGTTGCAGCAGGAAACCGAGGCGTTGACCCAGCGGCCTCTGCTGATCAAAGAAGAGGTGGATGAGCAGGATATCGCCGAGGTGGTGGCGCGCTGGACAGGCATCCCCGTCGCCAAGCTCATGGAAGGCGAAATGCAAAAGTTGCTCCATCTCGAAGAGGAACTGCACAAGCGCGTGGTGGGCCAGGACGAAGCCGTAACCGCCGTGGCCGAAGCCGTAATTCGCGCGCGCTCCGGTTTAAAAGACCCGAACCGCCCGATCGGCAGCTTCATTTTCCTCGGGCCGACCGGCGTCGGCAAGACGGAACTGGCGCGGGCGCTGGCCGAGTTCCTGTTCGACGATGAGCGCGCCATGATTCGCATCGATATGTCGGAATACCAGGAGAAGCACACCGTGGCGCGGCTGATCGGCGCGCCTCCCGGATACGTCGGATACGAGGAGGGCGGACAGCTTACCGAAGCCGTGCGGCGGCGGCCATATTCGGTCATTCTGTTCGATGAGATCGAAAAAGCCCACCACGATGTGTTCAATGTGATGTTGCAAATCCTGGACGATGGGCGGCTCACCGATGGCCAGGGCCGCACGGTGGACTTCAAAAACACCATCGTCATCATGACTTCCAACGTAGGCAGTTTGCGGATTCTCGAATACCGTGGCGCCTTCGAAGGCGCCGCTTATGAGCGCATGAAGGAAGCGGTGCTCGAAGAGATGCGCCGCCAGTTCCGCCCCGAGTTTCTCAACCGCGTGGATGAGATCATCGTGTTCCACTCGCTCACCGAAGAGCACCTGAAGGAGATCGTGGAGATCCAGTTGGGCCGCCTGCGCGCCCGCCTCGCCGATCGCCACATCACGTTGCAACTCACCGATCGCGCTCGCACCAACCTGGTCCAGACCGGCTACGATCCGCAGTACGGCGCGCGTCCGTTGAAGCGGGCCATTCAGAAAAAGATCGAAACCCCGCTCGGCCGGCTGCTGCTCAAAGGCGAGGTCCGCGACGGCCAGACAGTCGTGGTGGACGAAGCTCCAACCGGCGAACTGACGTTTCTGCCGGAAGCCGTGGCGGTGGGTTAATGCAGCGTCTTCAGGTACTCGCCGCTGGTGGCGTCCACCAGAACCGATTCGTCTGAAGTGCCGGCCGATTCGCCCCAAATCACGCGCCACACCGGGTTAGGGGTCGTATCCCCTCTGCCCAGCTCAAACGAGATCGTCTGACCGGCATTTTTCTTGTTGTACTCGGCCGCGTGCGCGAGCGCGGTTTTGTAGGCGGCGCCGGAATCGATCTTCACGGCGCCAATCAGGAAAGCCTTCGCGGCCGCCGCCGAAGCGCTCTCCTCCTGCCCGGGAAAAACGCCCTGGTGCAAGTTCGCTTCGCCCTCCTCCACCGAGTACGTGTAGTTGCGCTGCGCGCTCTTGCCGGGCGAATAGAAGGTGGCTTCCCACGCGCCCGCCTCCCCGCGCACGGCCGGGACGTCGGTCAAATGGATGCTCTTCATTTGCGTGACTTCGGCGTCCGGCGCCCAGGTGCGGGCCACCTGGTACATTTTGAACAGCGCGGATTGGCCCGAAACAGGGTCTGGTTTCTCCGCTTTCTTGGTGTTGGCTGTCGGTTGTTCGGAACAGCCGGCCATCAGCAGAGCGAGCCCGCAGGCCGGTAAAAAAAGAAAGGTTTTCATCGACAATTTCATTCTAACGGGACCTCGCTCGGCTCCCGCTATATCCTGTGGAACGCCTTCAGAATCTCGCGGGTGGAATAGTGCAGCGCAATCGGGCGGCCATGCGGGCAGCTCATGGGGCAATCGGTCGCGGCCAGCGAGCGCAGCAGCCATTCCATCTTCGCCTGATCGAGGCGCGTGTTGATCTTGATCGCCGCCCGGCACGCGATCGAGGCGCAGATGCCGCGCCGCAGGTCTTCAAGCGATGCGCCGCGCAGTTCGGTCTCGGCGATCTCCAGAATCTCAAACAGAATGCGCTCCAGTTCAGTCGCGCTCACTGCCGCCGGCGCGGCTTTTACGGCTATGGTGCGGTTGCCGAATGGCTCCGTTTCAAAGCCCGAGGCATAGAGTTCCTCGGCGATCCGCGCGTAATCGATCTGCTGCTCGGGCGTAAGCTGCAAAACCAGCGGCATCAGCAAACGCTGCGTCTCCACTCTCCCCGCCGCGCGCTGCTTCATCACTTGTTCGAATAGTATTCGCTCGTGCGCCACGTGCTGATCGACGATCCACAAACCGTCCCGCCCGGCCGCAATGATGAAACTCTCGTGGATTTGTCCCAGCGGCCGCAGATCCGAAAGCACGGAGAGGGACATTTCCGGAGGCGGAAGCGCTTCGGCCGGAAACTGGCCGTGGGCATCGCGCTGTCGCGGCAGTCTTCCGGCGGGGGCGGAAGCGGCCTCCGCGCCGCCGGATAACTCGATCGCCGGCGCGCTGAAATCCAGGCGCGCGGCCGGCGCCACCGTGGGGCGCAGAGCGAAGGCAGGCAAGGCACGGTCCGGCTGCGGGTTGTCCAACGTCACCGCCGAACCTTCCGGCGCGGGCTCATCCGCCAGCATCTGGCTGAATTCGGAATAGGGCAGGCGCGCGCCCGGCTGCGCATTGTTCGACAAAAGCTGCGCTCGATTCGATAAAAGCTGCGGCTCCGCAAGCTGCGGCGAGGATCGCGGCATCGGCGAGAACGAAGGCGCGGGCCGGCTCTCGATCAATCGCTCGCGGATTGTGTCCCGCACAAAATCGTGCACGAACGAGCCGTGCCGGAAGCGCACCTCGGTTTTTGAGGGATGGACGTTCACGTCCACCTCTTCGGCGTCGCACTCCAGAAACAGCAGTGCGAACGGGTACGCCGCCGCCGGCATCAGGTTGTGATATGCAGCCGAAAGGGCATGCAGCAGCAGCCGGTCGCGAATCAGCCGGCCGTTGACGAAGATAAAAATCGAGTTGCGGTTGGCTTTCTGCACCTGCGGCCGCGAAAAAAATCCCCGAAGACGGAACTGCCGCGCCGGCGGATCGTCCGGCTCGGCGCGGTATTCGGCAATCGCTTGGGAGGGCGGAACGCTCGGAGGCGGAAGCGCCAGTTCCCGTTCCCGCAGCCCGATTTCTACCAGGTCTTCCAGCGCCTGGCTTCCAAACACCTGGTAGACGCGCTCGCCCAGCGTGGCCACCGGCGTGACATGCAGCAGTTCGCTCGCTCCGGCCGTGAGGCGGAAGGTCTTTTCCGGATGCGCCAGGCTGTAATGCGTCACCAGCGACGCAACATGCGCCAGTTCGGTCTGCTCGGTGCGCAGGAATTTCTTGCGCGCGGGAACGTTGTAGAACAGGTCGCGAACCGTGATTACGGTCCCGCCGCCAAGCGCCGCCTCTTCGCAGCGCAGCATCTTGCCGCCGGCGATTTCGATCCTGGTGCCGGTAGTTTCCTCCGGCGACCGGGTTTCGAGCAGCAGCCGCGAGACCGAAGCAATGGAAGGCAACGCCTCCCCGCGAAATCCCAGCGTCGCTATGGAGAGCAGGTCCTTAACGTCCCTGAGCTTGCTCGTGGCGTGACGCTCGAAGGCCAGCAGCGCATCGTCGCGCAACATGCCGCAGCCATCGTCGGCGATGCGGATCAGCCGCCGCCCGCCGGACTCGATTTCAATCCGGAAACTGGACGCCCCGGCGTCCAGCGAATTTTCGAGGAGTTCCTTAACGACGGAGGCCGGTCTTTCGACAACTTCTCCCGCGGCGATCTTGTTCGCCACCTGGTCGGGAAGGATGCGAATGCGGCCCAAGTATTAGTGTAGTCGGCCCGGCCCGACGTGCGCCAAAAAGATGGTTGAAAAAACCGGGCGTCCCAGCCCTGGTCAGGCAAGGGCGCCCGGGGAGGAGCACCTGGCCCGCTCGGAGCGACGGGCACAGGGGTGGAGGAGTCCGTTTACGCCAGCAGACCGCCGTGCCCCAAACTGGCGATTTCCCAGCCCGTCACGTGGTAGCGGGCCAGCAGCGGCGGCAAAATCAAATCCACAACATTCGGCTTAGCCGAACGGAAACAGCCCGGCGCGGAGACGATTGGGATCTCATCCTTATAAGCCATCAGCATCAGGTTTCCCGGTTCGACCGGGGCCAGGAAACGCTCTACCTGCGCACCCACCTTCAACATGGCTTGACCGATCACGTCTTCCGGACCGGCCGGCGCGGTGGTGGATGCCACCAGAATCACGCAGGGTTTCGATCTTAAGAGATATTGTAGGCAACGCGCGACGGAATTCTCATCTTCTGTACAAGCGAGGACGAAATTCGGGTTGGCGCCGAAGCGCTCCAGCCTCTGCCGCATAATATTCTCGAACAACTGGCGCCCGCGCTCACCGCTCAACGGATCGGTGTAGAGAGCCCCCACACTGGGGTTGCGCACCGGCCGTGCCTGCAGAATCGGCCCCCGCTCTTTGAGAATCCCGAGAACCGCGTCCAACTGATCCTTGGCGACGGCGAAGGGAGCGCTTTTCACTGTGGCAATCCGCTGCCCGGCCAGCGCATACCCGTAATTGAGCGTGGTCGCGATGACTACGCTCGCCGTGCAGTTAATCTGTTTCAGCAATTCGTCATCCACCAGCACGCAGCAGTTTTCCGTGGCGATCAGGTTTGCCCGGCCACCCGCCGCCGCGCGGATCTCGAAACTGCCGCAGCCCATCCCGTTGGCCACCGCGCAAACCGCATCGTCCTCGCCGATTTCACCGTCTTCCAGTTCCGTTACCCAGATGGTCTCCATCCCTTCCGATTCCAGGATACGGACGTCTTCATCGCTGATTACGTGACCCTTGGCCAGCAGCTTTTTCCCGCCCGGCCGAAAAACGGTGCAGCAAAGGATCCGGCCAGTTGACGATTTCACATCAACCGTTTGCGCTCTCATGTTCGCCTCACAAGACGTAGGATCGTTTCTCGATTTCAGAGTTCAAGACCCTGATCGAATTCTACATTTGGATAGTGCGAGGTCCAGGGACTATTTATAGGGTTTTTTGCGGGTGTCGCCAAATCCCCCACCTTTGCGGGGAGGTCAAAACCGGCGCACGGTGGGTAATTGAATGTAGGAATCTGTCTCGACCGGCCAGAGGTCCGGCTGAGCCTGCGCCCAATGGCCGGGCCGCAGAATCCGCAGCACCGCAATCTCGTCGCAGGCGTGAAACTTAGGGCACCGCAGGCAATCCTTCCAGGCCTTCAGCGGCAGCACCCCGCGCTCCACCACGTCGAAGCCCATCTTCTGAAAAAAGCCGGTCACATAGGTAAACGCGAAGACCGCATCCAGTTCGTACAGTTGTGCTTCCTCGAGCAGCGCTTCGACTACGCGCCGGCCCACCCCGTGTGGCTTGTTTCCCTGCGGCGCTTCCGCCGAGCGGGCCCGCGGCACAACCGCCAGTGAGCGGATTTCCCCCACGGTTGGACTGTAAAAATGCAACGCCCCGCAGCCTAACAATTCGCTGCCGTTCGTCACCACGGTGAAATCGCGAATCGCTTCCGACATTTCGAATTCCGTGCGCGGCAGCATCAACCCTTGCGCGGCATAGCCGTTGATGATCTCGAGTATTGCCGGAATATCCCGCATCACTGCCTTGCGTGTGGCGAGCGCCACTCCGCCGTGGGGATGCTCCAGAAACGAATCGGCCTGGACAACGCTGATCATCCCGCGGCTACCTCCTTTAGCACGATGCGCGTGCCCACTTCGTCCCCGGCCGCGATGCGGTTCAGCACATCGGGGGCCGCTCCCGGCGCAATGCGCACCTGGCCGACTCCGGCCTCCAGCGCCGTCATCGCGGCATTCAGTTTGGCCTGCATGCCCCCGGTTGCGATTCCGCCCTCGATGAGTGCCCGGCTCTCCTCAGCCGTCAGCCTGGGCCGCACCTGTTTCGAGCCGTCCAGTACACCTTCTACATCGGTAAGAAAAATCAACTGCTCGGCCCCGTACGCCGCCGCGCAAGCCACCCCCATCTGGTCGGCATTCACGTTGAAAATCCGCCCCTCCCGGTCTCCGGCGACGCAGGCGACCACGGGCAGATAGCCGTGGCCGGTGAGCAGATCGAGCAGACCGGCATTCGATTTCGTGACCCGGCCCACCGCGCCCAGCGCCGGATCCAACTGTTCCGCTTCCGCCAACAGCCCATCTACTCCGGAGATTCCCACGGCCAGCGCACCCGCCCGGTTCAGACTCGCTACCAGCTCATGATTCACGCTTCCCGCGAACACTTTCAGCACGGCATCCACCGTTTCGGGTGTGGTCACCCGCAAGCCGTTGACAAAGCGGCTCTCGATTCCCCGTTCGGCAAGGTAGCGGGTCATCTGCTTGCCCCCGCCGTGCACCACAACCAGGCGCACGCCGGTTCGCTCGAAAGCCGCGATCTGTCGCGCCAGACTGTCGCGCCGCGCCGGTTCATCCAGCAGCGTGCCGCCGAGTTTGACCAGAATTTTCGCGTTGCTCAAAAAAGGCCCTCGGTTTCCGGAAACCCGAGCATCAGGTTCATGTTTTGAATCGCTTGCCCGGCTGCGCCTTTCACCAGGTTATCGATCGCGCTCACTACGATGGCGCGGCCAGTCCTGGCGTCGAGCGTGACGCCCAGATCGCAAAAATTGGTGCGCGCCACCGCCCGCAGATCCGGCACGTGCCCCGGCTCATACAGCCGCACAAACGGCTCGCCCGCGTAGCGCCTTTCGTAGATGGCGAGCAACTCGCCGGCGCTGGCTACGCCCGGCGCGCGGAAGTAAATCGTTTCCAGAATGCCCCGGTCGAGCGGCAGAAGCTGCGCCGTGAAGCTGAACTCCGCTTCCTCCAGCCCCGAAATCTCGAGCACTTCCGGCACGTGCCGGTGTTTCAGTATGCTGTAGGCGGAAAAATTCTCGGTTACCTCGCAGAAACTGGTCTTGAGCGACGGCTTCCGCCCCGCCCCGCTCACCCCCGATTTGGCGTCACACACGATCCCCGCCGCGCGGTCTATAATGCCAGCTTCGATCAGCGGGCGAATCGCCAGGTTCGCCGCCGTCGGGTAGCACCCTGGGTTCGCCACCAGCCGCGCGCCTGGAATCCGCTCCCGGCAGAATTCCGGCAGCCCGTACGCCGCCTCGGCCAGCAGGCCCGGCTGGGTATGCGGTTGTTTATACCAGGCTGTATAATTTTCCGGCGTCCGCAAGCGAAAGGCGCCGCTCAGATCCACCACCCGTGCCCCCGCTTCGAGCATCCGCGGCGCCAGTTCCATGGAAACTTCGGGCGGGGTTGCCAAAAATACCAGGCCGATGCCCGCCCCCCGCACCGCCTCGGACGTGGAACTCACTTTCGGCAAAGGACTTCCACCCCGAATGGGGTTCGTTTCGTCAAAATCTTCGCGGTGCTCCAGCAGCACCGGCTGAATAAAAGGATGCTTCCGGAGGAGGCGTACCAGCTCCGCTCCGCTGTAGCCCCGATGCCCGACGATTCCGACGGCCGTTTTCATGAGTATTTATTCGTTATGATGAATAAATATACCAAATTTGGGGCTGGAAAAGCAATGGAGGTGCCGCGACACGGTGCCCCGTTTGGCCGTGCGGAATCGCACTGTTTCGATTAAAATGCATTTCATTTCTCGCCGAGGATGGGCATCAGATCGGGCGATGCCGCCGCCGTCCCGCTTCCCCCTGGTGCCACATGCTCGCAGATGCGAAGGAGGTTGAGTGCCAGATTCATTATCCTTTCAGGCCATCAACACAGCTATCCAGAACGGCTCCGCCGCGTTTCGATGCCGAACCCGTCTTTATCCAGTCGGTGACACCACTGACAAGGTTTTCCCTCCCACATACGCCGGAGGTGTCTACGCGGTCGAAGACCGACGCGTTGACGGTCAAGTTGTCCGCTGCGTCGTCCTAGACAGCGTCCAGAGCCAGGCGAACCGCATGGAGGAGTTGCTCCAGGACGCGTTTCTTCCAAACTGGCGGGAGTTGCCAGAGACAGAATGGCCGGCGCCACAACAATGTGAACTCCCCATGGTCGCGGTGCATATTCCAAATCACGGGTGGATCACCTCGCTGACTGCTCCCCACCGAATCCATGACGCGATTCTGCGTGATAGCGAGATCGCACAAGGGAACAATGGGGGCAAGGTCCGCTTCCGTGACTCGACTATCGGGAAGGAAATTGTCGCCGCCCGGCTATACGACGCAAGCGCCTTTTACCGCTATTGCCCCACGGCGCTGTTATTTGGAACTTGGGACTCCACTGCGGGTGAGGGACTGAACTCGGCTAAGGTGCCGCGCGCCATAGTCTCAGAGATAGTGGGAGTGGATGCGGTAGCAGGTGTCAGGACAGCAAGCCGAATCGACCCTTTGGGAATCGAGGCAACGGCGGCAACCATCTACCGCCGGAAGGTATCGCCGGATTGTTCCTATCAGGATTGGGCTGCAAAAGTTCGAGGCGTTGATGGCGAGGAAAAGTTGATCGGAGCGAAGTCAGAAGACGAAATCGAGCGCACGAAGCAGGGCCTGAGCAAGTTCGGCCTGAGAGGCCGTCCATCCGATATTAACCACGGTAATATCCCTCCCAACTTGGTCCGCTTCGACCCGCAGGAGGTCCGGGATCAGAATCTCGACCGCTTGCCCGACATTCTCCAAAATCAGCCATTGAGGCTGAATTACAAGCTGGAATCGCGTGACGGGAGGCTCAACACAGACATCAACGTGGATCGCTCTCAGATTAGGGGCAATGCGGTTAAGCCAGGCGGAGTCACCGTCGCCTACGCTTTGCACACCTGGGTCCTCTCTTTGAATCAGTTGCGCCGGCTCCGATTTCCGGCGAAGAACGGTAAGACTGATGAGAACGACAACGGAAGCAACGCGCTGCGAACTGTGCTAGCAGCACTCGGATTGTACGCCCTGTCGCTCCAGGTAGAGCAGGGATATTGGCTCCGCTCGCGTTGTGAACTCGTGCCCGACAAAGCCAGTTCGCTCATCTTGGAGGAGGTGGGCACCGCCAACCAGTTCAGCGTGCCGAGTTCCATCGCCGCAAGACAGATTCTCACCGAGGCATTGAACGAGGCGAAGCCCTACGTCGAATGGGAGAAGAATATAATCCGGCTGACTCCAATGTCGAAGCTGGTTCAGCTCGTAGCGGCGAGCGATAGGCGGCGGCCAGACGAAGACTCTGATCCGCCGCTGCCGGCCGAAGAACCTGAAGATTTCGAGACGCCCAATGCTGGCGATCAGGATTGAATTCCTCACCGGCGTCTACATGGCGACTCGGTACAACGACCCCAGCCGATCGGAACCTGAATGGCCTCCGCATCCAGATCGCCTTTTTTCTGCGCTTGTCGCGGCGGCTGCCGAGCCTGCTGAGAATGACCTTGCGAGAATCCCCGAACGTGAAGCGAGCACGTTGCGCTGGCTTTTGGAACCGCAGCGTGGACCGCTTCACCTTGCCGTCTCGGAATCGCGGAATCGGTCGGCACCTGATGTCTATATGCCGGAGAATCCGCATTCTGATGAAATACCGAAAGGCAGCCTGGAAACCGGCGACGAGAACACGCGGAAGAAGAAGCGGAATGCCCTACGGGGACTGATCCCAGTATTTCGAGGAAAGAAACCCCTCCCGATACCGGCTGTAATACCAGATGACCCGGTTGCGTACTTCATCTGGCCGGATGCGGATCCAGATGAACATGCCGAAGTGCTGCGGGGCATCTGTAGCAAGGTCACATATCTCGGCAGGTCGCGTTCTCTCGTGCGGCTCAGTGTAGTTGATGACCCTCCGCCGCCGACGCACGTTCCTGATCCGCTCGGGACGGTGCCGCTCCGCGTACCGGCCGCTGGGCGGCTAAGCTATCTGGTCGATAAGTACAAACGAGACGGCGGAAAGCCGGAGCCAAGCCCGACGCAGCCCTATCGGCGCTTACATCACGACCGACTGCCGCAAGAGCGCGCGGCAAACCTGTTTGATCGATTCTGGGTTTTTCAGCCGCGCAGGGGCGACCCGCTGTTACCGGCTACCGCCACGGTCAAGGTGACCCGCGCTCTCCGAGCAGCTCTGATCGCCTGCATCGACCAGGATCAGCGGAGAAAAGGCTTCCCTCCAGATGTGCCGGACGTCGTCCATGGTCATGGACAGCACCCACATTGTGCCTATGTCGCGCTCCCATTCGTACATCCATGGCAACGTCACGCGGACGGCGCGATAAAAGGTGTGGGCGTGCTTTTGCCGCGAGGCATCTCCGATGATGCTCTGATGGCCGCGGCGGCCGGGCTTACGTTGCTTCAACAGAACGGCCTGAGCATTCCCAGCATTGGGACATGGCGGCTCAAGGAAGTGCCCGCGGATGATCCACCAAGCGGGACGTTGGACCGGCACACGTGGAGCCGACCTTCGCGAATGTGGGCCAGTGCGACTCCGGTGGTCTTCGGCCACTTCCCTAAGCCGAAGAAGGGCGGCGAAGCCAAAGTGATTCTGGACAGTTTGGAGATGATCGGAATCGATCCGGACCACGTGCTCGAACTCGCCATTGACCGGCATTCACCCCTTCATGGATCACCGCCCAGTTGGTATTTCAAGGCAGCGCGCGAGGCCAGCGGGTCCCACCAGGAATCGCTCTGGGTTCGGCACTTGACTATCCGCTTTGATCGGCCCGTGCGAGGGCCCATAGTTTTGGGCCGAATGCGCTACTTCGGCCTTGGCCTCATGCGGCCTATGGAGGACCGCTGATGACGCCTCTGGCGAAAGAGCAGTTCGCGAATTTCTTTCGCGCCGTTCACGGCTACCCACCCTTCGAGTGGCAGAGCAGATTGGCAAGAGAGGTTTTCAGGCAGGGATGGCCGGATGTGATTCGCGTCCCAACTGCGTGCGGTAAGACTTCGGTGATCGACATCGCACTCTTCGAACTCGCCCTGCAAGCCGAATTGCAGCCGAGCCAACGAACGGCGGCACGCCGGATTTGTTTTGTGATCGACCGAAGGCTCGTCGTAGACGAGGTTGCTGATACCGAAATAGACCCAAAGACGGGTAAACCGAGGGGCCATGCGATTCGCCTCAGATCTGCGGTCCAGACGGCTGCAGCCAATGGCCACGCGGATACAGCAGTCACGGTTGTAGCGGAGCGACTGGCAGCGCTGGCACCTAATCCCTCAGACCCATTGCGCGTCGTGCGACTTCGAGGCGGCGCGTACCGGGATGATGGGTGGGCGGCTGATCCGCTGACCCCAACCGTTCTCATCGCGACCGTGGACCAAATCGGCTCGCGGCTTTTGTTTCGCGGTTACGGAGTGAGTACTCGAAGCCGACCCGTGCATGCTGGCCTGCTTGCGTTTGACACGCGGATCTTACTCGACGAAGCGCACCTCTCGAACGCCTTCAGCGACACGATTGCTCAGATCCGGCGATATCAAGGAAGGGGTGAGCGCGTCCCGCTACCACGCCGACACCGAATTAGCGTCGTCCGAATGTCGGCAACGACCGGAATAACCGGAAATGTTTTCGAAATGTACGATCTGGAGCGTAAGCAGATCAGTCTCCGACGGCGATTGGACGCCTCCAAACCGACAGAGTTGCTTAAGGTTCCCGTTGAGTCCATCAACAAACAAGTCCGGGAGCAACAGCCACAAAAAGCTCAACATCAGGAGCAGCGGAATCGCGCAAAGTTCATCGAAGCGGCGGCTGCTCGGGCAAAGGATTTCGTATCAACCACCGGTTCAACCGGTCATCTGGTCGTCGGTGTTGTAGTCAACCGAGTGGCAACTGCGCGCAGCGTCTTCGAGCACTTGCGAGCGCGCCCCAATACGCCTTCAGAAAGCGACGCAATTCTCCTGACCGGCCGCATCCGGCCTTATGACCGCGACCGCATGTTGCAGCAGTGGCTGCCTCGTATGAGGATCAACCGCGCGAGTGGCATGGAGAGGCCGCTGTTCGTCGTGGCGACCCAGACCGTTGAAGTGGGCGCCAATCTGGATTTCGACGCATTAGTTACTGAAGCCGCTCCGCTAAGTGCTCTGCGGCAGCGTTTCGGCCGGCTTAACAGGCTCGGTACGCGGAGCTCATCCCCAGCGGTGATCATGGCTCGTAGCGATCATATCGACAAAACCTACGAAGATCCGATTTACGGCAAAGCGATCCGCGCCACATGGCAAGGGCTTAGTAAGACAAAAAATCTCGACTTTGGCATCAACCATCTCGACTCAAAGTTAAGGAACCTCAAGCCTGAAGATTTGGCGGAAATGGAGACAAAGCCGCCCGACACGCCGCTGATGTTTCCCGCACATCTGGACGCATGGGTGCAAACCGACCCGCAGCCGGAGCCAGATCCCGACGTAGCACCTTTCTTACATGGACGGGCCACTGCTAGCGCCGACGTGCAGGTTGTTTGGCGTGCGGACCTGCGACCCGACAATCGCGACTGCTGGCGAGACATTGTCAAACTGATGCCTCCCCGGAGCCGGGAAGCGCTCCCCGTCCCGATATACGAATTCCGACGTTGGTTAGGCGGCGAAGCGACGGCCGATATTGCCGATGTTGAAGGCCCGGTAATTGGGGCCGGAGATCGAGGTGAAAGGCATGGCCGCCCTGTGCTGCGCTGGCGCGGTCCAACAGACCGCGCTACCCGAGTTCTCAACAACCCCGAGCATGTTCGGCCAGGGGACACCGTAATCGTTCCGGCCAGCTACGGCGGAACTGACGACTTTGGTTGGAATCCGAGTACGCCCCGCGTTTCGGATGTAGCCGACCAGTGCCTCGCGCAGCTCATCGCCTCCTATCCCCAGAACTCATTTGGCCGGCCTAAACTGCGTTTGCGCCTCCATAGGGATCTTCTACCCGCTTGCGATAGAACCATACGCGACCGGCTCGAAAGCCTGCTGAGTAGCGCCATTACAGCGATACAAGATGGCCGAGAAGACCCATGGCCTGTTGTATGCAGGATGCTGCAAGCACTAAAAATCCATTTCAAAGATCCTGAGCGCTTAGCCGCCGTCGATGCGCTGCTCGGGGCTGATTCTCCGCAATGGTACGCATATCCCGCGCGCGAGGGCTTGGTAGTCGTCGCCAAAGTTTCGGTGTCCCTGCCAGCAGCGACGTCGCCAGAACAGGAGGATCTGGAGTCAGATGAGTCCATCGAAGAGGAAACTTCTCTCGTCCTCAATGGACGGCGCGTTGGACTTTCAGAGCACACGTCTGCAGTCGAGAGCATGAGTGCCGCTTTCGCTTCGCAGTGCGGCTTGAATGAAGTGTACTCGACGAACTTAGTAGAAGCTGTACGGGTCGCCGCGTGCTGGCACGATCAAGGCAAACGTGATCCTCGCTTCCAAGCGTGGCTGCACGGCAGTGAGATAGAGGCGTTGGCCGCCCTCGCCGCCGATCGCCCGCTCGCGAAATCCGGGCGGGACCCGAAGCAGTGGCAATCTTCGGAGCTCTTTGGCTATCCCCAGGGTTCACGACACGAATTCGTGTCTGCCAAGCTGTTCGAGCGGGCTCTGGATTCCGGAGCCATTGCCGCACCGCCGGACGCCGATCTCATAAAACTGCTCATTGGAACCCACCATGGGCATGGCCTGCCCTTTCCGACGGTAGTGATGGAATCGAGCCCCGTAGAGGTCTTCGTTTCTCACAAGGGGCAGAGGATAGTAGTCTCGAGCGATCACTCGCTCTACAAGTTGGATGCCGGTTGGGTAGACCTGTTTTGGAGAATGGTGCGGCGGTACGGCTGGTGGGGCCTTGCCTACTTGGAAGCACTGCTGGTGACGGCGGATCGCGCTGTTTCAGCCGCCGAGCAGCAACCGGGAGAACACCCTCGGGCGGTTGCGAAATGAGCGCCGTTCTTTTATCCGCGCTTCACGGGCACCATCCGCTCGGCTTCTTGGCCGCATGCGGCGCCCTGCGGGTCGCAACTGACAAGGTTGCAACTTGTAAGTTGGCATGGCGCCTGTCCGAGTCCATCTGGAGGGCGTCCCTCCATTGTGAATCATTATCCAAAGATGAACTTAAGGCTTGGTTAATAAAAGCTGTGGCGGACGAAGCTAAATTTTATTTGGCATGTCTGGATGCGTACAGGATCACGAACGCCGAAATGCCGCTCGGCAACTTTCGTGAATCCGGCTTGCAGGCGCTCCGCGAGAATGGCTGTGAGCCGGCAGAAAGGGCGTTGGCGATTCTGCCGAGCTTCGGTAGCGACCTCGTGTTCCGCCAGAAAGGGACCGGAAAAAAGAAGAAGACGGTCATCCAGACGACCCTGTTTGCAATGACATCGGGGCAACAGGACTTGGTGCCGGGAATGCGCAAGGTAGCCAAAAGACTGGCGAAACGCTCGAAAAATGGGAAAGTCCCGACCTCGGTTGAGGAGATGGTTAAGGAAGCGTTCTTTGGACCTTGGCAGTACCGCGACGATGAGCACCCGCTTGGCTGGGACCCGCAAGTGCAGCGGCTTCACGCGCTGCGGAATAAGGCACCCACGAACGATGCCAAGAAGCGCTCCGTACGTGGGGCTGTCTTTTTGGCCACGCAAGCACTGCCACTCTTCCCGTGTTTCGCAATCAACAACAGATTGCGCACCACCGGCTTCCATCGCGACAAAAACGCGGACGACTGGTTTGCCTGGCCGATCTGGACTGAGCCGATCTCGCTGGACACTCTGCGGACACTCCTGGCCCACCCCTATGATGACCAGCGTGAACGGGGCGTACAGACCGTCTACCGCTGCCGCAGGGCTCCGACGGGCGGCGCTGAAGGTGACTACCGCATTTTCAGCAACTCGGAAGAGATAGCTTTCTCCTCGCAGCGGCGGGTGCCGTGACCGCTTGCTGGCGGGCTCTCCGTAAGGCGCCAATCTCGACGGTCCGGTGAGCCGATCGTAATACCCGCGGGCTGTCTATCGAAGCCATTCCAGCGATAGCTCCGGGGGCATTTGGACACGGTGCTCAAGGGGCCTCTAGCGCACATCCCGGAACGCCGTGCTCCCGCGAACCCCGGTGATGTGCGTGCATCGTTCCTATTGAAAGGCTAGCGGCATTCCGCAAAGACGGGTGTGACTTCTGCGCGGCCGCGGTCTTTCTTCATGTTGAAAGGAGAAATTATGGCGAGTCCAACAGCACGCACTGTCGTCGGGGTGTTTGACGATTACGCAGCGGCGAGCAAAGCGGCTCACGAACTGGCGGCCTCCGGAATTCCCGCCGACGCCGTCCACCTGCAGTCGAATCTGGCCACAGGAGCGGCAGGCCATGGGAGTGCGTCGGGAACCGGGCACCACGGAGGCAATATTTTGGAGAAAATCCTGGGATTCGGTCGCAACGACGAAGCCGGTCACTATGCAGAGGCCGTCCGGCGCGGCAAAACCGTGATGGCTGTGACCACAACCGACGCGCTCTCAAGCCGCGTGGCCGAAATCATGAATCAGAACGGCGGCAGCGATATCGACCGCCACGTGGAAAACTTCCGGCTCGCCGGCTATGCGACTTACGATCCCAACGCTCCGGCTTATACACACGAGCAAGCCATGCGGGAGCGGGAACAGATTGCTTCCGTTGCCCCCATTGCCACCGCTGTGCGCGAAGAACAACCCTCGGCGGGCGCAGCGCGGGAAGGGACCCGAACGGTTCCTCAAGAAGGGGTCCGTACGATCCCGATCGTCGAAGAAGAACTCAAAGTCGGCAAACGCACCGTTCAGCGCGGGGTCCGTATCTATACCCACGTCGTTGAAGAACCCGTTGACCAGGAGGTCCAATTGCACGAGGAACACACTACGCTGGAGCGGCATCGGGTGGATCGGCCATTAGGAGCCGGAGAGGAAGCTGCTTTCCGTGACCAGACCCTGGAATTCACCGAAACCTCTGAAGAGCCGATCGTCAGCAAATCCGCTCACGTGAAGGAAGAAATCGTTATCGGTAAGGAAGCACGGGATCGGACCCAGAAGATTCACGACATCCTGCGGCATACCGAGGTGCGCGTGGAGCAGGGGGGAGCGGTGGATCGCTTCCGCGCCGATTACGACCGGAATTTCGCGCGAACCGGCAAAACCTTCGATTCCTACCGGCCCGCCTACAAGTACGGATACGAGAAAGCGCGGGAGCCGGGTTACCGGAACCGGTCCTGGAGCGACGCTGAATCGCAACTGGAGCGGGAATTTAGCGCGCGCGGCGATTCGCTGAAGTGGAGCGAGATCCGCGATGTTGTCCACCGCGGCTGGGAGTATGGAAAGTTAGAACCACTCCGTTAGCCGCCTCGCCCATTGTACAGAACACCGGGCGCATGGTGATTCGCATAGCTGAAGAAACCGCGCGCCCGGAACTAAGCTAAAGCTGCAATCTAGCGTTCCTAAAGCTGGCGGCTTAGCGCCGGAGACTAAGCTAAGCTGGGAAGCTTAGCGCTGGAGACTAAGCTAAGCTGGAAGATTGACCGCTGAACGCTAATCGCTTTATGCCACAACCAGACCCGGCGCCCCCCGCCCATCAGCCATTTGTCCCCGACCACGTCAAGATGCGTGAGTTGACTCTTCGGGCCGTGCTGTTGGGGCTGGCCATGACGGTTGTGCTTGGCGCCGCCAACGCTTATCTGGGGTTGCGCGCCGGCCAGA
This sequence comes from Bryobacteraceae bacterium, assembly GCA_035294665.1. Lineage (GTDB taxonomy): Bacteria > Acidobacteriota > Terriglobia > Bryobacterales > Bryobacteraceae > PSRJ01. Next base: position 23,882 of record DATGKM010000070.1, read on the forward strand.
CTGTCGCGGCAACCTATCCCGCCGCGGTGATCGGTATGGCCGTTCTCCGCTTCGGCAAAGGGTCGATTCTCGAAGAGAATATCGCCCGCACGGCCGGAACCATAGGCGAGTCGGTCGCCGCCGGAGCGGTCTTCACGCTGCCCGCCTTCGTCCTTTCCAAATCCTGGACTTCGTTCGGCTTCCGTGAGGCTTACTGGAAATCCACCGCTCTGATGCTGGTTGGGTCGGTCCTTGGCGTGCTTTTCATTTCGCTCATCCGGCGCGTCATGGTGGAAGACCGCGAATTGCCCTTTCCAGAATCTCTGGCTGCTTCCTCCATCCACAAGGCCGGCCAGCACGGCGCCACCGCGGCCAAGTACCTCTTCTACAACATCGGCTTCGGCGCAGCCACCTTCATTTTGGGCGCCTTCAACCTGTTCGCTCCCGATCGCGATTTCTTTTTCAATGTCGGCCAGCTCGGTAAAAGCCGTCTCGCCCTGGGCAACGCCGGCACCAACCAGGTTCTGGGAGCCGGCGGCGTTTCCACCTGGGCCGGACCAACCGTCAGCCCGGCATTGATTGGCGTCGGTTACGTCATCGGCCCGGAACTAGCGGCCCTCAATTTTTCCGGCAGCGTTATCGCTTGGGGACTTCTCATCCCCTTGCTCATGTTCTTCCTGGGCCCGCAATTGCAAAACTATTTGCCCGCGGCTACGGCCAACGCCAATACGGATGCGGGCTGGCTTACCATCGCCAACAACGTATGGCGCTACATCGTGCGTCCCATCGCCGTCGGCGGCATGATGACCGGTACCGTCTACACCCTCTGGCGCATGCGCAAAGGCGTATTCGCCGGTCTCGCCAAGGCCTTTGCGGAACTGCGCCCCGGCGCCGTCGTCAATCAGGATGTCGGCCGCACCGAGCGCTACATGAGTTTCCGCGCCGTGTTTGCGCTCATCGCCGCCACGTTCCTCGTAATGTGCGTTCTCTACGTGCGCCTCTCGGGCCTCATTTCGGGCGGCGTGGCCGCCGCGCTCGTCATGCTCATCGTCGGCTTCTTCTTCGCCACCGTATCCGGTTATCTGGTAGGCATCATCGGCTCGTCCAATAACCCCATCTCGGGCCTTACTCTTTCCACCCTGGTGATCGCCGCTCTCCTAATGGTTTCCATGGGTGTTTCCGGAATCGGCGGCGTCGCCGTGGTGCTTGGTGTAGCCGCGGTCGTCTGCGTATCTTCCGCCGTGGCCGGCGAGCTTCTGCAGGATTTCAAAGTCGGCTACATCCTGGGGGGCACCCCTCGTTCCATTCAAGTCGTCGAACTGATCGCCGTGGTCGTAGCCAGCCTCGTCATGTATTTTCCGCTGTTCATTCTGCACGCAGGCAACATCAAGCGCGGCGGCATCGGCTTTGGCGATCGCGCCCTCCCGGCCCCCCAAGCCGGTCTGATGGCTTCGCTGGCCCAGGGCATTGTCGGGCACGATATGGCATGGCCCCTGGTCATTGCCGGCATCCTCATGGGTTTCGCCATGATCCTGTTTAAGGTGAAAAGCCCCATGCTGGTGGCCATTGGCATGTATCTGCCCATCGCCACCACCTCGGCCATTTTCGTCGGCGGCATCATCCGCTGGTTCACCGACCAGCGCGCCGAACGCCGCGGATACAATCCGGCGCAGCGCGCGCGCATCGAAAATGTG
>DATGKM010000071.1:0-24092 GCA_035294665.1 Bryobacteraceae bacterium
CGAAACCCCCAATCCCAGCCGCCGGACGGCTTCTTCCTTAAACTCCTTCGTGAATTTTCGTCGCGTTCCCATGACACAATTCTCCATTCGCTGAAAATTGTGTCTTAACCGTTTGTCTCAGTTTCGGGGACAAGTCCACCGGCTTCACGCATATGGCGGACGCTTTGCCGCGGGAGCGCTGGATTCTGGCCGCCGGCGTATTGTTTGTGGTCCTGGGAGGGTTTTTCCCGAACATGATTGTGGCCCAGCGATCCGCCGACGCCGATACGGTTGCGAGAAGTATAGACACGCGTGCGCAGAACGGCTGGACAAGACCGCGCTGGGCCATGCAAAGTATAACCGTCAGTGCGTCATCGCGTAGGTAATGTAGTTTATGCCGATGCGCAGGCCGAGAGCCGAAAAGCGCTCCGGGTATTCCGGATTATCGGCGTGCTCCCAGGAATCGCCCAAGTCCATGTTGAACGTCATGGCGGCCATCACGCGGCCGTGGTCGTCATAGATGCCGCGCCAGTGGGGAACCACGCCATCCTTTTCGTAGGTGTGGTGCGGTGGATAGAGGAACTGGGCGCCCGGGACCTGGTAGCGGTCGTTGAGATCGTAGACAGTGTGGAAGATGGGGTCGTTGTCGGGGATTTCGACGATGGGGCGGTCGGGAAAAACCTTGCGCATGCCGGCCACAAAGACCGCCCACTCCTGCGTCCCGTGAAAATCGTCGCACATGAAGAAGCCGCCGCGCAGAAGGAACTCGCGGAGACCTTTCGCCTGAGCGTCTGTTAGGTTCCAGTGGCCCACTTCGACGCCATAGAGCCAGGGCCAATCATACTGCTCGTTTTCGTCCAGGTCGACGGGTTGCTCGACGGAGCGGGCGTCGATGCGCGTAAGCCGGCGGACGGCCGCGGCCAGGTGCCGGTCCGAGCGCGGGTAGTCGATGGTCCAGTTGGATGCGCCTTCCTTCCAATTGGGGTTGTACTGGAAACCAAAATTCGGCATGGGCGGGTACATCAGGCGGGCAAACGCCCACTCGGTCTTGGCGTTCCAATCGGGAGGCTTGGGGAAGTTCTCGTACTCCACGCCGGGGTATTCGCGAAACGGCTGCTGGAAGCCCCATAGGACGCCGACAAAGGCCACTGCGCCGGGCGCGATCAGAGCGGCTTTAGACAAACGCATTCCCAATCCCGAGGATAGCGCAGTTCCCTTGCTGTACTGGTGCTGCCCCGCGGGGCGATCCGCCGGCGCGGAATCAACTATACCGTGTCACCTGGTCCGAAAGCCGTTTCGTCGTGTCATAGACGTCCAGGTAGAAACCGGATCGATACATGTCGGTGCCGCTCTCGCTGAGCCGCCTGGAGATGTCGGGACTCTTCTCTATGAGTTCGTTGCGGTCGCGGATGCTCCGGCCAACGGACGCAAGCATGGTATAGCCAAAAAGCGCGGCGGCGAGAAAAGGATTGCCCATGAGGCGGGAAATGGGGTTGGCGAACATCAGCCGGAGCGGCAACTGGCGCATGACTTTCCCGTACAGCTTTTCTCTCGGAAACAGACGATCTCTCATATTTTTGGTATTCTGCCGGGCACCTGGAAAAAGGTTGAACATGCCGAACATGGTGAGCCACATGCCCATCGCGGCGGCGATGGCCTGCTGGGACATATCTACCGCGACGTTTCCGCCGTGCGCGAGCCGGCGCCGGGAATCGAGACCAAAGTAGATGTCTTTGAAGTTGAAGAAGGTGTTCTTGTACTGCTGGTATTTCTTTTTGCTGAAGCCTGCCGGATCGTAGTAGAAGTCGATAGGCTGCATGATCTGAGTCTTGCGCTGCTGGAAATACCGCTTCGCCAGCTCGGGATTTGCCAAAATACTCAGAATGTTACCCGGATCGAGCCGCTCGAAGGTTTTCGGGATTACCTTCTCGAAAACACCTTTGGAATAGCCTTTGGTGACATTCCAGATGAGGTTAAAATTGTTGGCAACGACATCGACCCCGTAGTTGTAAGCTCCCTTCTGCGCCCGTATCCAGAACCAATCGTTAGGGTCGACTTTGAGCTTTACCAGGTCACGCCCGACACCGGTGAAGTGTCTGCCCGCGTCCTGCATACTTTGATCGAACCGGTTGGAAACAATCCCTCTATAATGCTGAGCGATTTCAGATGTCCGGTTGTAGAAATCCTGGAGCGGATTGGAGCCGGAACTCGACCGCTGCACAACTGCGGCCGGAACCGGCGGCGCCGGCCGCGAAAGCACCGGAGGCCGTGGCGGGATCGCGACGGGACGTGGCACCACCAGCGGAGGCGGGGCCGGAACAAAACGGGGATTCATTTTAGGCTGCGCCGCCACATTGCGCCGCGCCGCCATGGCGCGCGGGGCCGTCATGGGGATGGGCGGAGCCGCGGCCCGCGCACCCATGCGGTCGGCTTCCACTTCCATCAGGCGGTCGTAAAGGACGGCGATACCGGAACCGAACGGATTGCGCGCGCGCCCTTGCCGCTGCTGGATGACATGGGTCAATTCGTGGCCAAGGAGCTGTTTGCCGTTCCGGGTGCCGGGGTTATACTGGCCCGGCGCGAAATAAATGCTGGAACCGTGTGTGAAGGCCAGGGCTCCGATGGAAGATGCTTCGCTCCCAGTATGGATCCGAACGTCGCCAAAGCTGGCGCCAAAAAGAGATTCCATTTCCCGCAGCAGGGGTGGGGGAAGACTCTGCCCGGTCCGGCGATCGAGTCTGAGCAGATTCCGCGGAAGCGCGAACGCGTTGGCTTGGCGTTGCGGCACGGCGCGTCCCGCTGACTGGCCGGGTTGAACCAGAGGCGCGGCGGGAATCCTGGGCCCATGGGGAAAATAACCCTGAATCACTTGACTCATAGCCGGCCAAATTGTATCAGAATTCGCAGGGCAACTTCCGGCGCCACTTGGCGCGAACTGCTTTCCTGCCCTTCACTTGGCATCCCGCCGGTTGTCGCCTGCGCCGGTAGCGACTACGAGCGGAACGAGCAGGTCGCGCACGCGGCTTTAGGCAAACGCATTCCCAATCCCGAGGATAGGGCAGTCAGGTTGCGATCCGGAGGAATGGATACTCACCATACGGTTTCGACAGCGTATCTCCGGATTTGCGGATCGCGGGTGAGAATTGGCAGGCCTTCCACCTGCGCTTGCCCCACCAGCATGCGGTCAAACGGATCGCGGTGGAGGGGTGGGAGAGCTCCCGCCGCGAGCACATGTTCGAGACTGAGCGGAAGCGCATCAAAACGGTAATGGGCGAGGCGGGCGGGAATGTAGAGCGCCGCGGCGGCGGGCAGCTTTAGCTTGCCGGCGCCCACTTTCAGAACTATTTCCCAGGCGCTGACGACGCTGAGATAAAGAGCGTTCTCCTGATCGGAGATCAACCGGTGTGCTCGTCTGGAGAGAAGCGGGTTGGCCTCGTTCCACCACAGGAAAGTATGGGTATCCAGCAGCACTTTCATTTGCGCCGCGATTTGGCAGGGAACAATGGAGAATCGTACCAGAGGGCAAGTTCGCTCTCAGACATTTCGTCGAAATCGTCCGCGATCCAAATCTTCCCTTTGTCGATACCTGGGATGCGCTTTCCCGGAGGCGAAGGACGCTCCGGAACCAGCCGCGCGACCGGCTTGCCGGCTTTAGCGATTACGATCTCCTCGCCTTGCATCACGCGCGCTAAGAGCTTGGAGAGATGGGTCTTCGCATCGTGAATGTTGACGGTCAACGCCACTATTTCAAGTTAGCTTAGTCTGATGGACTAAGTCAATTTTTATGCGAAGGTAAATAATTGCCCCGGCGTGTAGCCGAACGTGCGTTTAAAGGCTGCGATGAATGCGCTGACACTGCCATATCCACAGTCGAGCGCCGTGTCCGTGACCGGCATGCCTTCCGCGAGTAGACGAATCGAATCGAGCAGGCGGGCTTTCTGACGCCATACCCCGAAGCTCATGCCCGTTTGCTCGCGGTAGCGCCGCTCCAGGGTCCGGCGGGCGACACAATGCCGTTTGGCCAGCTCATCGATGCTTTCCGTGTTCAAAGGGTGCCCAAGTAAGGAGTGGGCCACGGCGAGCGCTCGCTCATCCCGGGGTAAAGGCAGAGCCAGTGGCGAATCCACGGCCCCGGCCACTGCCAGGTTCACTTCGTCTTCCAGTAAGCCGATCAGGCGCGCATCGTGCGCAACTCTGGAGTCGAGCCCCATCCGTCGAAAGCAACGGAGGGAAGATGGTGGCGCAAAAATTCCGGATTCCTGGCATTTGCACGGTGGCGTACTTTCAGGACACCGAAGGCAACGTTGCGGGCGTCAGCGAATTAGAGAGCGCGTGACGGGCGCCATCGTCCAGGTCGGCATTTCCGCGGGAGGCGTGCCTAAGCATGCGATTGGCGAGGGGTAGTCACTCACTTGGCATCCCGCCAGTTGTCGCCGGCGCCGGTATCGACTACCAGCGGCACCAGGAGCTCGCGCACGCCTTCCATTTCGGCTTTGACCAGGCGTGAAACCGGCTCGACCTCTTCGGGCGGGCATTCGAAGACCAGTTCGTCGTGGACCTGGAGGAGCATGGCGGATTGGAAGCCGCCCTGTTCGAGGCGTTGGTCGATGCGGACCATGGCGAGCTTGATGAGGTCGGCGGCGGTGCCCTGCAGGGGCGAATTGACGGCGGTGCGCTCGGCGAAGCCGCGGGCGTTGGGGTTGCGGCTGTTGATATCGGGGATGGGCCGCTCCCGGCCAAAGAGCGTGTGGGTGACGCCGGTGCGCCGCACTTCGGCGATGGTCTCGTCGATGAAGCGGCGCACGCCGGTGTAGCGCTCGAAGTAGCTCTTGATATAAAGGGCGGCTTCGGATTGCGGAATGCCTAATTGCGCGGCGAGGCCGAACGGGCTGATGCCGTAGACGATTCCGAAGTTCACCGCTTTGGCGCTGCGGCGGGCTTCGGGCGTGACCATGAGCGGCGGGACACCCAGCACTTCGGCGGCGGTGCGGGTGTGGATGTCTTCGCCGTTGCGGAAGGCTTCGACGAGCAGCGGGTCCTGGGAAAAATGCGCGAGCAGGCGGAGTTCGATTTGCGAGTAATCGGCCACCACCAGCTTCCAGCCTTCGCGGGCGACGAACGCGGCGCGGATCTCACGGCCGAGTTCGGTGCGGATGGGAATGTTCTGGAGGTTGGGATTGGAAGAGGAAAGGCGGCCGGTGGCCGCGCCCGTCTGATGGAAGCTGGTGTGCACGCGGCCGGTCTGGCGGTCGATGAGCGCGGGGAGGGCGTCCACGTAGGTCCCCTTGAGCTTGGTGAGCTGGCGGTATTCGAGCACGCGGCGCGCGATTTCGTGCTCGGCGGCTAATTCTTCGAGCACGTCGGCGGCGGTGGAAATCACTTTGCCCTTGCCGTATTTGACGGGCGCGGGCAGCTTCAGATCTTCGAACAGCACGCGGCCGAGCTGTTGGGGGGAGCTGATGTTGAACGTCTTTCCGGCCAGTTCGTGGATCTGGGAAGTCAGCGTGGCGATATCGCGTTCCATCAACTGCGAAAGCCGCTGGAGTTCCTGGCAATCGATGCGGACGCCGTGGCGCTCCATGCGGGCCAGCACACGGGCCAGCGGCAATTCGATTTCGCTGTAGAGGGCGCGCAGACCGCGGGCGTCCACGGCCGGGGAAAGCTGATTGCAGATTTCGAGCGTGATATCGGCGCGCTGCTCGGGCGCGGGGCCGAGCTTGAGATCGAGCCGGCGGCGGGCCTGTTCTTCGAGCGGGCAGCCGGAGGGGTCGGCATCGAGCAGGAAGGCGTAGAGCATCACGTCGTGCTCAAAACCGCGGGCATCGATTCCGGCGCGGCCGAGTTCGAGCAGAGCGCTTTTTACATCGCAGACGATTTTGGGGGCGGCGGGATCTTCGAGCCAGGTTTTGAGCGCGGGCAGATGCGGGGCCGTTACGGCGCGCGCTTGGCCGGGCTTGCAGGCAAGGCCTACGGTATCGAGTGAAAATTCGCCTTCCGCCGCCAGCGAGATGGCGACCGCTACTGGCGCGCCATCCGCCGCGCGGAGCCACTCCTGAAGCTCGCCGGCATCCGCGATCACGCGATAATCGCGCGGGCGCGTGTCTTCGCCGGGGCCGAGTTCCTTAAGCAGGCTGTGGAACTCCAGCTCTTTATAAACGGATTGGAGCGCCGGCACATCCGGCTCCCGCGCTTTCACCGAATCGAGCGTGAATTCGATGGGGACTTCGGTGGCGATGGTCGCCAGGCGCTTGCTCATGCGGATACGCTCGACGTTGTTCTGCAAGCTTTCGCGGTACATTTTGCGCTCGACCTCGGCGGCGTGTTCGAGGGCGGCCTCGACAGAACCGAAGCGCTCGATGAGGTCTTTGGCGCCCTTGTCGCCGATTCCGGGGGCGCCGGGGATATTGTCGATGGCATCTCCCTTGAGCGCCAGCAGGTCGGCTACCTGCTCGGGCCGCACCCCCAGGAAGGCTTTGACTTTTGCGGGGTCGTACCACTCGTCGTTTTTGGCCGGGTTCAGCATGGAGACGCGATCGGTGACCAACTGGAGCATGTCCTTGTCGCTCGAAACGATCACCACTTGAATGCCATCGCGTTCCGCGCGCCGGGCCAGGGTGCCGATCACGTCGTCGGCTTCGAAGCCGCGGTACTCGAGGATGGGAACGCGCATGGCTTCGAGCACGCGGCGCACGTAGGGAATCTGTTCGCCCAAATCGGGCGGCATTTCGGCGCGATTGGCTTTATATTCGGCGAACTCTTCGACGCGGTGTGAGGCTCCGCCGCTTTCGAACACGGCGGCCATATATTCCGGCGCATATTCCCGGGCGAGCTTGCGGAGCATGTTGTTGAAGATGTAGACGGCTTCGGTGGAAAGGCCCGTGGAGGTGCGCATGGGCGGCGCGCCGCTGCGTGCCCGCGCGTGGTAGGCGCGGAAGATGAAACCGAAGGTGTCGATCAAAAACAGGCGTTTTTGTGCCACTGGGCAATAGGATAGCAACGCGGGGGAGGGCCATGAATTGCTACACCTGTTTGCCGGTAATCGGGCTTAGCTATACAATTAGATATGACCGAAGCGCAATTCGAGCCGGCCAATACGGAAACTGCGATTCTTTCGCGGCTCATCGACCCCGAGCGCAGCGGTTTAGCCCCAGAAGCTGCCCGCTATATTCTTACGCTGGAGTTCAAGGACTCGGATCAGCATCGCATGAACGAGTTGGCGGAGAAGGCGCAGGAAGGCGCTTTATCGCCAGGCGAGGAACGCGAACTGGAAAACTACCGGCACGTGGGACACCTGCTGGCGTTGCTGCGATCGAAGGCACGCGTTTCCCTGAGAGAACAGCATACACTCTAAGCTGCCTCCAATCACCTTACCCAGGGCTCTTCAGGAGCACGTGCGCCTACGCGCCGGAAGCGCTTGCGAATACTGTCAGATGCCTCAGCATCTGGACTACCTGCCGTTCCAGATCGACCATATCATTGCACGCAAGCACGGAGGACCAAGCTCGGAGGACAATCTAGCTTTCGCGTGCTTCTATTGCAATACCCATAAGGGGCCGAATGTCGCGGCTATCGATCCCATGAGCGGTGAAGTCGTTCGATTATTCCATCCTCGCAAGGACCTCTGGGTGGAACATTTCTTCTGGGAAGGCGCGGTGCTGAGAGCACACACTCCAATCGGTCGCGCGACAATCGGAGTGCTTCGAATTAATGATCCGGAATACGTTGCAGTTCGCGAATCGCTCCTAGCCGAAGATGCTTTTCCGCCGGCGAACCCTGTTTGACACGAGCTGTTTAAGACAGCCCGCCAGTGAGCCGCCGCATGGGAGCAGAAGACCATCTTCTGAAAATTTTGCGAACCATTTTCGGCTTCGCTGCGTATAAGGGATATGCTTCCAGTCGATGATCAGCATACTGAGCCAATGCCAAGACGCCAGCGGCGGCGGTAGACCCGGTAGAAACGTTACAAGCCGAATGAGCTGTTACCTCATGTAACGTACTGTGCCTGACAAAATGTTGCTTTTGTGAGCTAATATAGCTCCTTGGGCCTCAGGTTTTCCCGCAGAAGTTTCCTTTCCTCCCTCGCAATTGGTGGTTTATCTGCGCTTGCGGGGCGTCAACTAAAGGCGGCGGAAGACGCCGAACCGGGCGCTAGCGAACAACTTCTAGACGAAATCGAGAAACGGGCGTGCCTCTATTTCTATGAGATGGCCGATCCCGGAACGGGCCTGGTTCTCGACCGGGCGGTAGTCGATCTGCCCTATGCGCCCGGCGCGGCGAGCATCGCAGCGACCGGCTTCGGACTGAGCGGCCTGGTGATTGCCGATCAGCGCGGCTACTACGCGCGCGACTTCTTGCGGACGCGCGCCCGCAAGACTCTGCGGTTCCTCACCAATGGCGCCGAGCAGCAGAACGGCTTCTTTTATCATTTCCTGAACTCGGCAACCGGCAAGCGCATCTGGAAGTGCGAGCTTTCCTCGGTGGATACGGGATGGCTGCTGTGCGGAGTGCTGCATGCGAAAGCTTACTGGGACGACGATGAAATCCAGACTCTGGCGGCCGGGCTGCTGAACCGGGCCGATTGGCAATGGATGCTCAACGGGAGCCAGACGCTCTCGCACGGTTGGACGCCGGAAACCGGCTTTTTGCCTTACCGCTGGGACGAGTATTGCGAACTGCTGGCGATGTATCTGCTGGCCATGTCGTCGGAAACGCATCCCATTCCGGCGGAGTGCTGGAATGGCTGGAAGCGCCCGATGACGGATTTCGAGGGAATCTTCTTTATCGATGCGGGCGCGCCGTTGTTCGTGCACCAGTACTCGCACGCCTGGTTCGATTTCCGCAACCGCGTGGACCGTTACGCGAACTACTACATCAATTCGCAGCGCGCCACGCAGGCGCACCGGCTCTACTGCATGGAACTGGAGCCGCGGTACCCGTGGTTCGGGCCGAATATGTGGGGCATTACGGCGTCCGATTCGCGGCGGGGATATGAAGCCTGGATTTCGCCGCACAATCCACCGGATGGCACGCTGGTGCCCTGCGCGGCGGGGGGTTCGCTGGGATTTCTACCGCAGCTTGCCGGCACGGTGCTGCAGAACATGTACGACTGGTACGGCAAACGGATCTGGACGAAGTACGGGTTCCGGGACGCGTTTCATCCGCTGGCGGGCTGGTACGCGCCGGATGTGCTCGGCATCAACTTGGGAATTACGCTACTGATGGCGGAGAACTACCGCAGTTCCGCGGTGTGGGATCAAGTCATGCGGACGCCGGAAGCGGAGCGCGCATTCGCGGCTGCCGGCTTCCGGACAATGAATTCGTAGTTCCAGCGTTCGAAACCACACCACAGGCTCGATTTTTCCCTCGTTACAATCGGCGTATGGCTTCGCTTATCTGGTGTTTGCCGGCCATTCCACTGGTGGGCGCCTGCCTTTGGGGCGCGACGGCGCCGGCGGATATCGAGCGGCGCGCGAACGATTTGCTGCGGCGGATGACGCTCGAGGAGAAGCTCGGACAGATGTCGCAATCGACATCGATGAATACCTTGACCGAGCCGATCAAGGAGCAGATCCGGCAAGGGCGGTGGGGGTCGTTTCTGAATGCCGGAAGCCCGGCGGACCGCGCCGAGGCGCAGCGGATTGCGCGCACGGAAAGCCGGCTGAAAATCCCGCTGCTGTTCGGGCGCGACGTGATCCACGGCTATCGCACCATTTTCCCGATACCGCTGGGAGAGGCCGCGACCTGGGACCCGCAATTAGTCGAACGGGCGGCCCGCATGGCGGCGCGGGAAGCGGCGCTGGAAGGAATCAAATGGACCTTCGCGCCGATGATCGATATCGCGCGCGACCCGCGTTGGGGGCGCATTGCCGAAAGCCCGGGTGAAGACCCTTACCTGGCCGGGCAAATGGCCGCGGCGCAGGTGCGCGGGTTTCAAGGAGCTTCGCTGAGCGACCCCATGTCGCTCGCCGCGTGCATCAAGCATTTTGTGGCATATGGCGCGGCCGAGGCGGGGCGCGATTACGCGGCTGCCTGGGTGCCGGAAATTCAATTGCGCTCGGTGTATCTGCCGCCGTTTCGCGCCGCTATCGATGCGGGTGTGGCTACGCTGATGAGCGCTTTCAACACTCTGAACGGCGTGCCGGCCACGGGAAACGATTTTCTGCTGCGGCACATTTTGCGCGGCGAGTGGAACTTCCGCGGCCTGGTGGTGAGCGATTACACGGCGATCCCGGAAATGGTAACTCACGGATTTGCGGCCGACGGAGCGGATGCCGCGCGCGAGGCGGTAAATGCCGGAATCGATATGGAAATGGTGAGCACCGAGTATTACGACCACCTGAAATCGCTGATCGCCAAGGGCGCCGTTTCGATGGACACGATCGACAATGCCGTGCGGCGCATTCTGGACCTGAAGTTCGCGCTGGGCTTGTTCGATGAGCCGATTCCGCCGGCGCGGACCATCAGCCCCACGCCGGAATCTCTGGACCTGGCGCAGCGGGTGGCGACGGAGAGTGTGGTGCTGCTGAAAAATGCGGGCGGCGTGCTGCCGCTTTCCGAAGCGGCGCGCTCGGTGGCCGTAATCGGACCGCTGGCGGATAGCCCCGTGGACCAGATGGGCACATGGGTGATGGATGGGCGGGCAGCGGAGGTGCGGACGCCACTGGCGGCGCTGCGGCGGATGCTGGGGGACAGCCGGGTGCATTACGCGCCTGGCCTCAAGAACAGCCGCGACACGAGCCAGGAAGGATTCGCGGCCGCGCTGGCGGCGGCGCGGCAATCGGATGCGGCAATTTTGTTTTTGGGCGAGGAGGAGATTCTTTCCGGCGAAGCGCGATCGCGCGCGTTCTTGAATTTGCCGGGGGCGCAGGAGGAGCTGGCGGATGAAGTGCTGCAGGCCGGCAAACCGGTGATTGCGGTGATCATGGCCGGGCGGCCGCTGACGTTCCATGATCTGGCAACAAAAGTGAATGCGGTGCTGTATGCATGGCATCCGGGCACCATGGGCGGACCGGCGATCGCCAATCTGCTGTTCGGGCGGTCTGTCCCTTCGGGCCGGCTCCCGGTAACCTTTCCCCGCACGGTGGGGCAGGTGCCGATCTACTATGCGCATCTGAACACAGGCCGCCCGGCAAAGCCGGAAGAGTTGGGCATTCCGGCGGGCACGCCCGCGCGGCCGGCCGGCTACACTTCGAAGTACATCGACGTGGATGTGACTCCCGAGTATCCGTTCGGCTATGGCCTCTCTTACACGACATTCGCTTACAGTAACCTGAAGCTTTCGGCTGAGTCGGTCCCGATGGGCGGGGAACTAACAGTTACGGCGGAGGTGACCAATCAAGGCTCGCGGGAAGCGACTGACGTTCCGCAGCTCTACTTTCGCGACGTGGTGGCCAGCGTGGCGCAGCCGGTGCGAGTGTTGAAAGGATTCCGCAGAATCACTCTGAAACCGGGAGAGACGCAAAAGGTGAGTTTCCGGCTGACCACCGGGGACCTGGCGTTCTACAACCAGCAGATGAAGTTAGTGACGGAGCCGGGGCGGTTTGAAGTTTGGGTGGCGCCGGATGCGGAGCATGGGGTAAAAGGCGAGTTCACGGTGCAATAGTCCGGCTCGCTAATAGCTTTTGAAGCCCGCCCGCTCGAAGCCCCGCTGGGCTTCCCGGCTTTTCATGAATGTGTTCCACACAAAGCCGCTGCGCAGGTTTTCCGCCATCAGCAGAGTGATGCCGATATCGATGCCGATCACGTCGGTATCGTACCAGTTGGTGAGCGGGTTGAACGCATCGACGAAACCGTAGCGGCACCAGGCGCGTGCGCCGTACTGATTCTTGATATTCTTCAGCACGCGCAGGCAAGCCTGGGGGAGGAAGGGCAGGGAACCGGCGGACGCGCTGGGGACTACGGTTCCATCGATCGGGCCGATCGCGGGTGGGCCGCCCCAAACTACATAGCCGTGGGCCGAATCGGAAGCGGTAATGCCCCACAGGTCGTCGCTATAATCCGGAAACTGGCGGGCGAGTTCGAGACAGAAGCAGCGGTGCACGCTGGTAGCGATCTGCGAATTCCGGAAATAGTCGGCATAGCGGTCGCGCTTGTTGCGGAAATCGAACCACGCCTGCGAGTACTGGTGAACGAACAGGGGCGCGTAAGAACCGATGTAGCGCATGCCCGCATATTCGAAGGTCGTCCGTTTCCAGGCGTCCCACGCGCCGGCGGGAAGCGGGTGCGTGGCAGAGCCGAGGCCCAGCAGGTAAATCATCATGTGCTCGCTGTAGTAATCCCAGCGGTAGGGAAGGAAACCGAACTCAGGGGTCCAGCCGTGCGGCAGCAGAGTGGTGTCTTCCGAGAGCCACGTCCAATCCACGCGATTGAAAATCTCGGAAGCGAGGCGGGTGACTTCGGGCGAACGAAAGTGCTCGCGGCAGGTGAGCACGCCGCAGAGCAGGATGGAGGTATCGATGGAAGAGACTTCCGAATCCCACATACGCTCGCCGGTTTCGATATTGGCGAAGTGGAAGTAGAATCCGCGGTGGTTGGTCATTTTGTCGCGCAGAAAGCGCAGAGCCACGAGCACACGCTCGCGGGCATCGGACAGCGGAATCCAGCCGCGCTCGTGCCCGATACACAGAGCCGTCAAACCGAAGCCGGTGGCGGCGATGCTGGCGGCAGTGGAATTGTCGTTGGCGCGCGCATTGCAACGGTCCTTCACCAGCCCGGTCTTGGGGTGGGCCTGTTCGGCAAAGAAGAGAAAACTCTGTTTTTCCAGATCGTCGAGAAACGCGGAATCCTGGCTGGAAACAGCCGGAGGGACGGACGAAAAGTGCGGGAGGACAGGCGAAGAGCCGATTTGCTGGGCGCCGGCGCGCAGGCAGGGCAAGCCGGCCGCGGCTTTCAGAAGATTGCGCAGAAAAGTGCGGCGCCGGACGATTTCCTTTGGCTGAAAACTCACGAGAGATGAGTTTGCAAGCAAGCAGCCGAACCGGAAGCGGATGTAATGATGAAAGGTGTGGCAGGGTATTTCACGGCCCGCGAGGATCGGCATCTGGTTGGGCGCGGCCGTGGCCGTGATCGTTGCGGCGGGCATCATCTTTGCGCAGGTCAGCCGGCGCGGCTTGGTTCGTACGATCACCGGCGTGGTGCTGGCGGCCAATAGCGATCCCGCAAAACAGGTCCCGATTCCGAATGCCCGCGTGACGTGTGTGGGCCGGACAGGACAAGCCACGGCGCAATCCGACGATTCGGGTCTGTTTCGGCTCGCTTTGCCGGAAAAAGGATTATGGCTCGGCGAAACAGTGGAGTTGTCGTTCGAGCGCGCCGGTTACAAGCCGTTGGAGGAAAGGCGCCGGCTGTTGCGGCAACTTTGGGTGACGCGATTGGAGCCGGCTCCCGCAAAAGGGAAAGCGGCCGCCCAGAGTGCCGTAGTCACTCTCTCCGATGTGCGCGTGCGCTATCTCACAAAGGGGGCGACGATTACCGCGATCGGTAGCCTGGCGCGCACTTTTCAGGTAGTGAACCACGGAGACGTGCCATGCGAAAACCACGCCACCTGCTCGCCGGACGGCAAGTGGCGCGCGACGATCGACGGAGTGATGTTGGATGCCGGCCAGGGACAGGAGTTCCGGAACGCGCGCGTTTCCTGCATTGCCGGGCCCTGTCCGTTTTCGCGCATTGAAACCGACGACTTCTCGCGCGGCGGCAGAACCATCAGGGTGGCCGTGCGCGACTGGTCGGATACGGTGACCTTTCTGCTGGAAGCGGAAGTAGTGCGCGCCGCGGCGAGTGACCTGGTCGAGCAAGCCTACCCCGCCATATTTGGCGGGGTCATCAGTTTTACGCTGCCGCCAGCCGCGCAAGGATTGAGCCTGGAGGTTGAATGGAATGGGCAGGAAATCACCTTTCCGCTGGGGCCGGACCTGGCGCTTTCCTGGGCAAACTGCACGTTGAAGCGGGAACCCGACCAGACCCGGCTCTACTCGTGTGAGTTGAAACCGGGATTTCGGGTGAAGACGTGAGCGCCCGACACCTTCGTGTGCTACCCGGGTGGCGGAAACCGGTGCGATTGCACCGGTTTAGAAGGGCGCTTTTGTTGAAAACAAAGGGAGAAGCGTGGGACGGAACGGGTGAAGTGCACCGGCCGGTCACTCCGTACGCAGGGCCGTCATGGGGTCCACGCCCGCTGCGCGCCAGGCGGGGATCGCCGACGCCACCAGCGCCGCCGCGGCGAGCAGCAGTGTGGCGAGCACGAGCATCAGCGGATCTCCGGGCTGCACACCGAACAATTGCGCGGTCATCAGCCTGGCCGTGCCGATAGCCGCGGGAATGCCGAGCGCCAATCCGGCACATACCTGCCACAGTGCGTTGCCAAGCACCAGCCGAATCACGCGCCGGCGGCCGGCGCCCAGGGCCATGCGCAATCCGATTTCGCCCGTGCGCCTCTCCACGGTGTACGCCAGAACGCCATACAGCCCCACGGCGGCGAGCACCAGGCCAAGCGCGCCGAACAGCGTGGTGAGCGCGGCAATCAGGTTTTCCTGCTGGAAATCACGGTCCAGAATCCTGCTATACGGGTCTACGGCGTAGAGCACTAAATCGGGGTCGATTCTGGCCAGCGCTTTGCGCACCTGTTGTTCCAGATCGGGCGGGTTTCCGGGCGCCCAAAGCACGATGTTACTCAAGTAATGCGAACCGATTTCCCCGGCCTGGTACGCCGGATCGTCCCATTGCGCGGTCTGCGCTTCCGGAATCCAGTACATGGGCCGCACCGGTTTTTTGTAGTCCCACCACGTCATATATCGGACGTCGTTTGTGACGCCCACGATTTCATACTTGGCGGAATACTGGATTTTGCCCGGTCCGAAGTGCTGCCCGATCGGGTTCTGGCCCGGGAAGAATTTTTTGGCGAAAGCCTGGTTGACGACGGCCACATTCCGCGTGGATGCGGTATCCGCCTCGGTAATGGGCCGGCCGAGAACGATCTTTATGCCCATGGCATCGAAGAAGCCGGGCGCCGCGCGCACGAACCCCGCGCCGTTGTCCTCGGTAGCGGGAGGTTCGGGCCGGCCCTGGATGCGCACCGAGTTGTTCCAACTGTCGCCGGTCATGGGACCATAGAGCACCGGGGCCACCATGCGCACGCCTGGAATGCGCATGAGGCTCTCATCGATTTCGCGGAAGAGCGGATCGAGTTCCTCCGGCTTATAGTTGCTGAGCCGCGGATTGATTTCGGCGACATAGCGGCCCTCCGGATCGAAGCCGAAATCCTGGTGTTCGAGGTTGCGCAGGCTGCGGCTCAGCATGGCCGCTCCGGACAGCAGCACCACGGACAGCGCGATCTGGACGATCACCAGCGACTTTTGCACCCACGAGCGGCCCGTGCCCACGGAACGGCCGGTTCCGCGAAGGGCGTCGGCGGGGTCGGTGCGGGAAGTCATCCAGGCCGGAGCGATCCCGAAGATGACTCCGGTGGCGATAGAGACGCCCAGAGCGAACAGCAGAACCGGCCAGGAGGGCGCCGCATCCAGGGGGACGTAGTTATTCGGGCCGCCAGTGCGGAAGGCCAGCGACAAAATCAGCTTTGTCCCGGCATAGGCGACACCAACTCCCAAAGCTCCTCCGATGACGGCGAGCAGGATGGACTCAATCAGCACCTGCCGCACCAGCCGGCCGCGCGAGGCTCCCAACGCGACGCGAATGGCGACCGGCGCGCGATTGCGCAGCCCGCGCGCGAGCAGCAGATTCGCCAGATTGGCGCATGCCAACAGCAGCACCGAGCCGGCCGCGGTGAGCAGCAGCTTCAAGCCATTTTGATAGGCATCCCGCATCATCGCGACGCCGGCGCCGCCCGGAACCAGGTGCAGGGTTTGTTTGGGCCAGAGCTGTTTTTCCGGCGGGCCCATATCCGGCACATGGCTCGCCAGCCAGTCATGCAGTTCTACTTTCAATTTGGCTTCGAGCTGCTTCGGATTGACTCCCGGACGAATTCGGCCGATCAGGTCCAGAAAATTGCCTTGCGGTCTCTTCAGTTGTGCCGTTTCGCCATCGATCAGGGGTTCCATGGCCAGCGGGAGCCAGATTTCCGGCATGCCCCAACCCGCGAGCTTCGCGCCATAGAATCCCGGCGGACCCACGCCGATCACCGTGAATGGATGGCCATTGATCTGGAAGGAAGCGCCCACCACGGAAGGGTCCGCCGCATATTTCTCCTGCCAGGTATGAAAGCTCATTACGGCTACGGGCGGCGCGCCTTCGCGGTCGTCATCGCCGGTCATGAGGCGGCCGATCCAGGGCTTCACGCCGAGGGTGTGAAAGAAGTTGCCGGAAACGTATTCGCCATTGCGCGTAGCGGCTGGGGAGCGCGACCCGGCGCGGCGCAGGGCCAGCGGCTCCATGCCGGCCTGGAGCGCCGCCAGGTCCGTGAATTCCGGTGTCTGGGCGCGGAAGTTGCGGTAGGCCTCCCAGGAGAAGAGCGAAAAATCGCCGTCATCGCCTTGGGTGAATCCACCCCAGTTGCAGCAGCGGATTTTGTCTCCGATGCGCCAAAGTTCCTCTGGCCTGGTTACCGGCAGGGATTTCAGTATCACCTGGTGCACGAGCGTGAAAATGGCTGTGGTCGCGCCGATTCCCAATGACAGAGTGATCGCCGCCGTTGCCGTAAGGCCCGGAGCTTTTCGTAGTTGCCGCCATGCTTCCCGCAAATCGCTCAGCACCGTGTTTGTTCCTCGCGTATATGCCTAAGACGAATCAGCCGCACGGTAGTTCCGCGGTTTCCCAAAAAAATTCCGGTTGGCCGGCGGGTCCAGGTTTGGATTGCGCGCTGGCTCAATTTGAATCGCGCAGAAGCCTGATCCCGCGGCCTTAGAAATCCGTTTGGCAGGGGATGGTTTAGCACCGAACTGGAACGGCGCGTGCGGTATTCATAAGTTGCAGAGGAGAAGATGCCATGACCAAGAACACGGTTGCAGGATTCGCGGCCGGCGCGGCGTTGATGTATTTTGCCGACCCGGACCGGGGCCGCCGGCGGCGCGCGCTGGCGCGGGATAAATTCCTGGCTGGAGTGCGCGACGTGCGGAACGAATTCGATAAAGCGGGGCGGGATTTCCGCAACCGGTCGCACGGCGTGGCGGCCGGGGTTTCGTCATTGTGGAAGACGGACGAGGCGGATGGGCCGGTGCTGGTCGAGCGGGTGCGCAGCGCAATCGGCCGCGCAGTGAGCCATCCGCATGCGGTCCGCGCGCGCGCCGGGGCCAACGGCAGTATCACGCTCGAAGGCCCGGTGCTGCGCCACGAAGTGGATTACCTTATCAGACGCGTACAAGCGGTGCGTGGCGTGCGGGAAGTGATCGACCGCCTGGAGGTGCATGATGAAGCGGGCGGCGTTTCCAGCTTGCAGGGCGGAGTGCCGCGGCGCGCGCTCTCCGCACTGGCCCAGCAGAACTGGACGCCATCGCTCAGGGTGGCAACAGGGGCGCTGGCCGGGGCGGCGTTATGCGCGGGCGCTCGCCAGCGCGGGCCACTGGGCTGGGCGAGCATTGCGGCGGGAGCGGTGCTGCTGGCGCGCGGGATCATCAACAAACCATTCCGGCAAATGTTGGGAATCGGCCCCGGCGCGGGGGCAGTCACTTTCGAAAAGACCGTTCACATCGACGCTCCGCTCGAGGAGGTCTATGCATTTTGGGCGAACTTCGAGAACTTTCCGAAATTCATGAGTCACCTGAAGGAAGTGCGGCATCGGGCCAACGGCAGATCGCACTGGGTAGCGGCGGGGCCGGGAGGCATCTCGATTCCTTGGGACGCGGAAATTACCGGACAGAAGAGCAATGAGCTGCTTGCCTGGAAGAGCGTTCCGGGGTCCATGGTGGATACCGCCGGCCAGATTCGATTCGACAAAGAATCCGACGGGCGCGCGCGCGTACAGATTCGGATGTCGTACTGCCCTCCGGCGGGAATGTTCGGCCACGCGGTGGCGTGGATGTTTGGCGCCGACCCGAAAAGTGAGATCGATGACGATATGGCGCGGTTGAAATCGCTGCTCGAGACCGGCAAAACTCGGGCGCACGGTTTAAAGGTCACCCGGGACCAGGTCGCGATTTCGCGGAGCATGTAAATCTTGCGGCGATGTGGACGGTTGGGGACGGCAAGCGCTTCGGCCTGCCATTCACGCTTTAGTTTACGGCGCCCGCTGGGCCCTAGTTTATGACGCCCGCCCGGCTTCAGCGTACGGCCGCCCACCGGCCGCAAATCGGAGAACTCGGCGGGAAGCAGCCTTGCGATCTTGCTGATTTCGCCGGGATCCAACTCGGCGGACATGACTTCCAGGACGGCCTGAGCGATGCGCCACGGATCCGCCGTCGCATCGTCGCGAAAGCGTGCATGAATGCGGTCCAGGAACTCCTGGCGATGCTTCTTTTCGGGCTTGTCCGCCGGACTCCAACTCTCGTAGTAAATGCCGCGGATGAGCATGGGCAACTGGGCGCCCAGATGCGGGGCTTCATTGACCGGAAGCCGGTCGCGCAGGGTCTGCATTACGGCTCGCAAGGAGAGGTATGCGCGCTGCGGCTGGTTCCAATCCAGGGAGCGCATGATTTCTCTTAGCCATTCCGAAGTTTTTCGCAGCGTTGTATCAAATACATCGATTTGTGCCATAGAGTTCCTCAAATAAAAAGATCGGTTCCTCGATGAAGTGCCAGCAGTCCGTGTTCCGCTGGCGGCCGGCTTATAGGCCTGAGGGAACAAAAATTGCACCTACCTACCGAAGGAAAGGAACCTCATATGACTTGTGCTCAAGTTATGACTAAGGACCCGGCATGCTGTGTCGCCACTGACAGCGCTTCGAGAGTGGCCAAAATCATGAAGAAAGAAGATGTCGGATCCATACCGGTATGCGAGAGCCGGCGAAACCACAAACTTATCGGCATAGTGACCGACCGCGATCTGGCTTTACATGTGGTCGCCGAGGGAAGGGACGCCGGCAGCACGCTTGTAGAGGACGTAATGACGAGAGACCCGTTTACCTGTTCGCCGGAGGACGACATCCAAACGGCCATTGATGCCATGGAAAAGCATCAGGTTCGCAGGATACCCGTGGTTGACGAGGATGGGCAACTGGTGGGAATCATCGCGCAGGCGGATATTGCGATCCGCAGTGAGGCGCGCTCGAAAATCGCCGAAGTAGTGGAAGAGATTTCGAGACCGGCAACCCGGGCAGCGTAGAGGAACTCGTGTGGACCGCTTTTGGCGCTCGCGGCTCCGATCAGAGCCGCGGGCGGTCATCGAGCGGTTGTGGTCGATGTACTAAGCCGCCTTGCGGCTGATCTCTTGAACCACTTCGGCTGTTTTTGCGCTGTCCCGGACGCGCAGGGCTACATCTGCTTGCGATACGATCCCTACAATGCGGCCTGTTCGATCGACAATGGGTACGCGGCGGATTTGGTTACGCTCCATGGTCTGGAGCGCGTGCTCGTAGCCATCGTCCGGCGAGCACACGATGGGAGGCCGAAACATTACGGATTCGACACTGGTAGTCTTGGGATCGCAGGCATCGGCGGCTACGGTAATCGCCAGATCGCGATCGGTTACCACGCCAAGCAGTTTCTTCTCTTCCAGGTTCGCGACGACTGGAATAATGCCGGTATCGTAGCGCATCATCATTTCCGCGGCTTTTGCCACGCTGGTGCTGGGAAGGCAGCAAACGGGATCCTTGGTCATGATGTCGCGGCAGCGTTCCGGACTGGCGGTGGAAGTGAGGATCTCCGATTCGCCATGGTCTTCATATCCGGCCGCCCCTCGGCTCCCCTGGCCCCATTCGGCCTGGCCGACGACGGGCGCGTCGCCGGGCGGGTGCGGCCCCGACATCGGGTATACGCCGGAACCTTTTACTTCATCTTTCCAGTCCTCGGGCTTAGGCTGTTCGGGCTTGTTCGCTTTCGCCATTTTGTGCCCCCGCGGGAATCACTGCATATGAGCTTCCAGCGAGCATCATCGGCATGACAGGGCGGGGCAGGGCACTGCGGGGCATTACTTTGCAATTTCTAGGCACGCGCGGCGAGATTGAAGCACGCTCCCGGCGCCACGCCATGCACAGTTCGCTGCTGATCGCCTCGGGCGATTGTAAGGTGATGATCGATTGCGGCGCCGACTGGGGAAAGCGGCTCAGGCGCATCTCTCCGACGGCCATTCTGCTGACGCACGCGCACTCCGATCATGCGGCGGGACTTAAAACAGGATGTTCGTGTCCTGTCTTTGCAACCGCCGGCACTCAGGAAATCCTGAAACGCTACCCAATTCGAGAATGGCGCACCATTCACCCCTGGCAGAGCTTTGCCATTGGGCCGATCGCTTTCGAAGCGCTCCCTGTGGAACATTCTCCGCGAGCGCCGGCGGTGGGCTTTCGGATCTGCCGCCGCGTTTTCTATGTTCCGGATGTGGCTGCGATCCCAGAGCGCCCGCGCGCGCTCGGCGGCGTGACTCTTTACATCGGCGATGGCGCGACGCCCGCCCGCCCCATATTGCGCAAGAAGCCCGAAGGTCTCATCGGGCACGCATCCATACTGTCGCAGCTCGAATGGTGCCGCGACGAGCGCGTGCCCTGCGCGATCTTTACTCATTGCGGCTCGCAAATCGTGGCCGGAGACGAACGGCGTACCACGCTCCGCCTCCGCGAATCGGGCCGGCGGCTGGGTGTGCGCGCCAGGCTGGCTTACGACGGCTTGCGCCTGGTTGCCGGCGGCGAGACCATGGTCAATCGGCGCCGGCTTCCGTAGTGACGGCGTGCCCGGAGGACCGGCGCCCATGATGAGTTTGAATCACCTGGCGGAAGAATTCGATCAGGCGGTCCGCGTGATAGTCGAAAGAAAATCGCTCCCGCTCGCGCCACATGTTCGACCGGAGTACTTCCATGCGCTTCGCGTCGCGGAGGTGGGTTCCCAGTTCGGCGATGGATTTCGCGAAAATCCCAACCTGCAGTTGACTGGTGAGCGCTTGCGCCGCGACGATGGAGCCGCGGTTATCGTATTGAATCAACGGCAAGCCGGCCGCGGCCAGCGGGGCCATGCGCGCGGGTAAATTCAGGTCGTCCCAGAAGGCTTGCGCGATATCGCCCTTGTTTCTGCTCCGCAGAAAATGCAGCCAGCCGGCATCGTAACGGGAGAATTCCTCTACCCAGCGATCCGGGCCGGCGTAGGGATGCAGATGCAGATAACCTGGCCCCATGGCCTGCGCCTCCTCAATCCATTGCCGCCAGGCCGCCTGCTGCACGTTTCCGTAAAAGTGCAGATGGATCTTCTCCCGGGCAAGTTCGCGCAGCCTCACCGGCGGCAAGCCTACGGGCCGGCCCGGCACTACCGTATGGAACTCGCCATCATCGGCCGAGAGGCGCGGCGCGCGCGTATGGGTGAACCACTCGCGCTTGGGCAGGTCGCCATCGAGCGCCAGCGAGAGGCCATCGCGCGTTGCCGGCACGGCCGCCGCGAACCAGTCCCTCTCCTCGGCACTTGAATAAATCTGGCCGCTCGATCGCGTCACCAGATCGACCAGTTGCGGCCAGGTGCCGCGCTCCATGCAGAGCCACGGCCCTTCCTTGAAATGCCACACCAGCGGAATTCCCGGCTGGGATTGCAGCACCTCGTGCGCCAGCGGGACTGCCTGCCAGTTGAGCAGCGCATAGATGAGATCGATTCCGAGCCGCCGGACATCTTTCTTCCACGTGGCCGGCGACAGATCCTCGACGTGGCCGAACGGAAGCGGGCCGACCGTGTTGAACCACCAGGGTTTTGAGATCCACAGTCCATAGAGCCGATGCCCTCTTTCTTCCAAGGCGAGGATGCGTTCCGGATTAAACGCCAGTTCCCCCACCAGCAGGATTTTCAAACCGTCCTCCGCCGCCGGGGTGGCCGGCCGCTCGCGGAAGCGCCGGTACTGCTCTACTTCGTCTACATAGTCGCCGCGAGAGGATTGAAAGCGCAGGGGGTGGGGCACCCGGTAGCGCGTCCGATAAGGATTCAAACCGCCGCTCAGCGGTTCGAGAATCGCCTTGTGCTGCTGGGCCGGATGGTCGACCCATTCACAGGTGATCCTGCCAGTGCCGCGGGCCTCGCCCCGCTCCCGCAGTTTCCGCCAGAACAGGCGGTCCAGGTCGTCGGTGACCAATTCTTCACGCTCGATCCACCGTTCCGCGCCGCGGCGATGCATGGTCTGCACAAGCTGCAGCGGCAGGCCCGGAATTTTGCCGCGCGCGCCCAGCCGCTGTTGGAAACGGATTCCCGCGTACGCCAGCACAGCATCCGGGTGCGTATCGAGGCAGCGGGCGAGCGAAGCGAGATGATCGCGGTAATACACATCGTCGGAAGGTAAATAAGCGATCAGTTCTCCCCGCGCGCGATCCAGCGCGAAATTCAGGGCGGCCGCGAATCCGCGGTTTTCTTCCATTCTCCATATCCGGATCCGCGGGTGCGACTTCCATCCGGCGAGAAGCTCGCTGGTGCCGTCGGTGGAACCGTCATCCACGGCCAGCAACTCCCAGTCAGTCAGGGTTTGTGCGCACAGACTCTCTATGGCACGGTGCAAAAACGCACACTGATTGAATGTAGGCATGAGTACCGATACCCGCAGCTCGTTTCGCATATGGGTCGGCGCCGCAATTTCGCTGCCAAGGTGGGACGGCCGGCGCAAGTTTTGACGGACCAGCCGGCCGAAGCGAAGAAACGGCTGCGCGCTGCCAGACAGCCGGCTTGGTTCGCGCGGATGCCGGCCAGGTTGACTGGCGAACGCTTTCTCCCGCCATGGGCGAAGCTCCCGGATGGACCCAGACTCTATGCTTCAATAGGGCCGGAAGTGATCACTTCCGGAAATCCGGCAGCAAGACGCTGCCAGCGAACACCTGGGCGCTTCAATAGGGCCGGAAGTGATCACTTCCGGAAATGGAGCCCGATACTGCCCTCCGCCCGGGCGGTGTTCCAGCTTCAATAGGGCCGGAAGTGATCACTTCCGGAAATATCTAAGCCCGTCGCTCGCCTGGAGCGACGACGGCGGGCTTCAATAGGGCCGGAAGTGATCACTTCCGGAAATGGGACTGGACGGAGAGGACTTCTTTAAGCCGGTGAAGACGCTTCAATAGGGCCGGAAGTGATCACTTCCGGAAATGCGTTCAGTCCATTCGGCTCTATGATTGTTCCCGAGGCTTCAATAGGGCCGGAAGTGATCACTTCCGGAAATATCCAAGCCGGCGGCGGCGATCGCGCCCAGAAGTTCGCTTCAATAGGGCCGGAAGTGATCACTTCCGGAAATTAATGGCTATCGAGGCGCAACAGAAAGCGCACCCGGCTTCAATAGGGCCGGAAGTGATCACTTCCGGAAATTTCTACGGACTCCTTTTTGGTGTTGCCCCCGATCCGGCTTCAATAGGGCCGGAAGTGATCACTTCCGGAAATGGCAACTTAATTGTCGCCTTGTTTTGGCGCTGATTGGCTTCAATAGGGCCGGAAGTGATCACTTCCGGAAATTCGTCGCGGAGATTCCGCGATCGAACCGCCTGGCTGTGCTTCAATAGGGCCGGAAGTGATCACTTCCGGAAATTTTCCCGCAGCCCGTGGTGCTCACGAGCGCCTACACGCTTCAATAGGGCCGGAAGTGATCACTTCCGGAAATAAGTGCTCGGGCCGTGGAAGTAAGCGGCAGCCGGGAGGGGGCTTCAATAGGGCCGGAAGTGATCACTTCCGGAAATGTGCTTCGAACTTCGCTTTCCCTAGCGACTCAATCGGCTTCAATAGGGCCGGAAGTGATCACTTCCGGAAATGCGTACCTACTAGGAAGACACAATGGCGCGCTCAATGCTTCAATAGGGCCGGAAGTGATCACTTCCGGAAATAAAAACTTTAATCGAGGAGAAATATGTCCGAACAACGCTTCAATAGGGCCGGAAGTGATCACTTCCGGAAATCTGCCATGGGGCAGCATTGTA
The DNA here is from genome assembly GCA_035294665.1 of Bryobacteraceae bacterium. Classification (GTDB taxonomy): domain Bacteria; phylum Acidobacteriota; class Terriglobia; order Bryobacterales; family Bryobacteraceae; genus PSRJ01. The sequence goes on from DATGKM010000071.1 coordinate 23,930, forward strand.
TCGAGGAGGAGGGAGCTTCAATAGGGCCGGAAGTGATCACTTCCGGAAATGTAGTCGCCTGGCGCGCCAGTCACTACCGGCTGAGCGCTTCAATAGGGCCGGAAGTGATCACTTCCGGAAATGCATCTGGCGAACGACGTCGTTATCCTGCGGGGGCTTGCTT
>DATGKM010000072.1:0-42347 GCA_035294665.1 Bryobacteraceae bacterium
TCGTGGCTCACCTTCCGGGTGAATCCGAATCAGAGCCTTATCGTCGTTCATTCCGAATAGTATCAGCCACTTTACTTTTCAAACGGAAGCCCAACCGCCGTTTTTAGGTTCATGCGTACTAAGATATCGCGCCGGGCCGGAGAGTTCTCACCCCCCGCGTCACGCCGGATAGTCTCCGAGAATGCGGTATTTTTTCAGCACGTCGCCCTCGGAAATTACGCCTTCGAGCCGGCCGAAATCGGCCCGGCTGACGACCGGCAAGAGCTTCCAACGATGCCCGTAGCGCAAGGCCATCTCGAGCGGATGGTCCGGATGCAGAAAGGGAACGCGGTTGCCAGAGAGCGCGGAAGCGAGGTCGAGAGCGCCTTTGCCCTCACTCGCGATCTTCTCGAGTTCTTTGCTGGTGATGGTGGCCCAGCCGCCGGTTCCGAGGCGAACCAGCAGGGGATCGAGCGAGTGGCCATTCACGCGCGGGATGATACGGCTTACCGCTTCATCGCCATCCAGCACGAGATTTTCCGCGGGCCGCATGGCATCTTCGACGCGTAGAATATCTTCCTCCCTCTGTTCCTCCATGGAGGGCAGATCGAGCCCATCCTGGCGAGTCAGCACGTCGAAAATGGGCACCGGCTGCAGCCCGCGGGAAATCACGTAGGCGATGGTGTTGGCCACGATTACCGGCAGGATGATGGAATAATTGCCGCTCACTTCGAGAACCATGAACACCGAGGTCATGGGCGCGCGCAGGAAACCGGCGAAGAGGACTCCCATGCCGGCCAGGGCGTACGTTCCGGGCGAGGTGGCAAGGTAAGGCAACAGCGCGTGCTCGGCGCCACCAACCGCGGCGCCCAGCATGGCGCCGATAAAGAGGGTGGGGGCGAACATCCCTCCGGGCGTTCCGCTGATGAAAGACAACGTGGTGGCGACGATTTTCCCTCCAGCCAGGATTGCCAGGAACTGCCAGGTGAACTGGCCGTGCATGGCCTGGTCGATGTATTCGTAGCCGGCTCCCATGACCTGGGGGACGCCGCAACACGCGATCAGGCCGATGAGCAGGCCTGCCACGGCGGGCTGCAAATATCGCGTCCAGCCTGGCCATTCCGCGCAGACGCGGCGGAACCGGCCGATGGCGGCGGCAAAGGCCACCGAGAGCAGGCCGCCAATCACGCCGAGGCCACAATAGGCGATGAGCTCGGAGGGGCGCTCCAGTTGCACCACGGGAATCCGGAACAGAGGTTCCGAACCGAGAAACCAGCGCATGACGACGACGCTAGAGACGGCGGAAAGCACCACGGATCCCAGAATGCCGGCGGTCCAGCGTCCGATGACTTCTTCGATGACGAAGAGTATGGCGGAGATGGGGGCGTTGAAAGCAGCCGCCAGCCCGGCGGCGGCGCCGACCGGGGCGATCAATCGCATGCGGTCGCGGGAGAGCGACACGCGCCGGCCCAGGGCGGAGGCGAGACTGGCTCCGATTTGCAGCGAGGGATCTTCCGGTCCGAGCGAGTGGCCCGAGCCGATCGCGACGGCGGCGGCGAGGAACTTGCCGAGAGCGGTGCGCAGCGGGATGTAGCCGTTGTACACATAGAGGGCGGCTTTGGTCTGATTGACGCCGCTGCCGCGGGCTTTGGGGAAGACATGAATGACCAGGGCCGCAATGCCGAGGCCGGCCAAAACCGGCGCGAGAATCAGGCGCGCGGGCGAAATCACGCCACCGGAACCCAGGAACAGGATGCGGCACCAGTCGATGGCGAAGCGAAAACAGACTACCGCCAGCGCCGCAAAAATGCCGATGAAGACGGACAGCACCAGAAAGAAGCGCTCTTCGCGAAAAATGGAGCGCAGGACTGGCCGCGGAGATTGCCCGGCCGGCGGCTCGGATTGCAGCTCCGCCTCAGTCCGGTTCATGCAACTTACCAATGAGAAGCAGGGCGTCGTCTGTGGCGGTGTGTGGGCAGGCGGAGCCGGCCTGCCGCTCGATGCGGAACACCAGTTCCATGGCGCTCTCCGCCAAATCGGGATCGCGGCGCAGATGGCGCGCGGTGATTCGTGGTTTCATTCCGGTCCAGTCTTTGGAAAGATTTTCTAGCGCCCGCGGCTGTGTGCCGGAGGCTGCCGGCGCGGCGCACGCCTGGAGCCGGCTGCCGGCCGCCGCATAGGCCTCGATCACAAGCATGGTGCGTGCGTCAGCCGGAAGTTGGCGGCGGAACGGATCCAGGCGGAGCACCAGATCCGCCGTGTGGAGCATGGCCGGCACATCGGGTTCGCGCGAGCCGGCCGCGATGGCCGCTTCAAGGTACTGGCGCGCGTCGCGATACTGGCGGAGTTCAAAAGCAGCGCGGCCGGCCCCGGCCAATGCGGCGGGGTTCGCCCGGGAAGCTTCGAGGCTCAGGCGATAGGAGTGGAGCGCATCCGGATAGTCCTGAATCTTTAGAAAGAGACCGGCGATTTGCGCTTCGCGGGCGGGATCGTCGCCCAGGTTGGCGGCGAGCGCAATCAGTTCCGGCCGCGCCTGTACCTTATCGCCGGTCCTTAACAGATAGTCGATTAGTTCCAGGCGCGCATCCTGCCTGGCCGTAGGGCGATCGGCGGGCCATGTGGCGTAAATCGCATTGTGGTAATAGCGGAGCGCCTGGTCCGATTCTCCTTTTCGAGCGGCGATGCGAGCGAGTTCGAGATTTACTATGCCGTTTTCGGGCTGCCGGTCCCAGAGGTTGGATAAGTAGGCCGAAGCTTCTTCGGCCCGATTCTCTCCCAGCAGGGCCTCGGCGAGATTCAACTGGTAAGAGTAGTTGTCGCGCGAGTATACAAGCGCCGTGCGGAATGCGGCGATGGCGGGCTCGAAACGCCGCTCCATGAGATCTCGCGTTCCGCGGGCAAACCATTGGCTTCCGAGAGACGCCTGCTGGCGGTGATAGAGGCTGGAGAGGCCGCTCACAGCGGAAAAACCGAGCACTGCGAGGGTGGAAAGAAGCGCAACAATTACGGACTCGCGCTTCAGGTAGGGGCGAAGATCCGGCCTGCTGCTTTTGGCGATCAGCCCTTCGCCCTGGGGTCTAGGCACGGCACTCCTGCGGTGAATCTTCGAAACTCACTTCTAACACACTTATCGGCCGCTATAACTACTCTGAGATGCGTACAGCTTAGTTAGTAAGCCTGAGTGAGTACTTCTCTGATTCAGTCTGCTTTAGCTAAGGGCTGTGAATCATTATTCGCGGCCCGTATCGATGTTATTAGTTTAACTCGGGACCAGGGGGTGGGGCAAGGCAGGCTTGGGAGGGGTTCGGGCAGGCCGGGCGCCTGCCCCCCAGTCGAAGCTCAGTGGATTCCAAACACTTTTTTGAACAACGAGTAGTTGGTCATCCCGCTGATCAAGCCACCGGCGGCTACAGCGGTCAGAACGCCTTTCCACTTGTACTTGAGCGGCGCAAAGATGGCCGCGGTGGCGGCCGCCGAGCCGACTGCCAGCCGTACTTTCTGCTCTGTTGGTCCTACGTTATGTTTCATCTAGCCTCCACTAGCCGGTTCCGTCAACGGCTCCGGCGAACTCTTCATCAGCGTACCCTTCGTCACCCCGGCTTGCGGTGCGATTCACAACAGGCCGTAGCGGGCCTGTAAGATATGCCTCAATACAGGTTTTCGCCTTGCACTGTCGCGTACGCAATGCGGGGTGCGACCATAGCATGAGGAGAAAAATCAATGGCTGCAAAAAAAATACTGCTGCTGGCGGGCGACTACGTGGAAGATTACGAAATCATGGTGCCGTTTCAGGCGTTGCTGATGGTGGGCCACACGGTGGACGCGGTGTGCCCGAATAAGCGCGCGGGCGAGTCCGTGCGCACCGCCATTCACGATTTCGAAGGCGACCAGACCTATAGCGAAAAACGGGGCCACAATTTCGCTCTGAACGCCACATTCGACCAGGTGCGGCCCGAGGATTACGACGCGCTGGTGATTCCGGGAGGCCGCGCGCCGGAGTACCTGCGGCTGAACCCGCGAGTGTTAGAGATTGTGCGGCATTTTTCGCGGTCGGATAAGCCCATCGCGGCGATTTGCCACGCCGCGCAGATGCTGGCGGCGGCGGGTGTGCTGGAGGGCAAATCGTGCAGTTGCTATCCGGCGGTGAGTCCGGAAGTGACCGCGGCGGGCGGCGAGTATGCGGATATTCCTATCGACCAGGCCCACACCTGCGGCAAGCTGGTGACCGCGCCCGCGTGGCCCGCCCATCCCGCCTGGCTGGCCCAGTTTCTGAAAGTGCTGGGGACGCGGATCGAACTGTAATGGCGCCCGCCGCGATCGGACGCGGGTCACTCCACGCCGAAGGCCAGCAGCACGTTGCCGGAATTCGACCCGGTGACGGCATAACCGGACCCGGCGAAGAGCATGCCTCCGGCGATGGTGGGACCCGCGGAGCTGATGGCGCCGCCGTGAGCCGGCACTTTATTTACGGTCGCGAAGTCTTTGGCGGTCTCGTACTCCCAGATCGGTTTGCCATCCGCGGTGGAGAGGGCATGGATGCGGCCATCGGAGCCGCCGACGAACGCAACACCTGGGATGGCGCTGGTGGCCGCCGAGTTATTGACACGCGTGCCGGGCTTGGCGAGCGGGGTGTACCAGACGCGCTCGCCCGTGGTCATCTGCACGGCCACCATGCCGCCGCGGCTCAGGCCGTAATATAAATTGCGATCGTCGGCGGCTCCGCCCCAGACGATTCCGCCGAGCCGCGAGAGAAAGGCCTGCGGGCCCTTGGCATTGGGATCCGATGGCGAAACGTTGGTCTTCCACAGCAGCGCGCCGTTTTTGTCCGGGTCGAGCGCGATGATATTGCCGTCTTTGGTCGCGGCAACCAGGATGCGCTTGCCGCCGGGCAGCGTCCGCAGGATGGGGGAATTGCCGATGTCGAGATCGGGCCCGTTTTCGGAGGGACAATTATCGGTCTTGGAAGAGCCGCTGCAGCCGCCCAGGAAGGCGTCGTTGGCCTGTGCCTGGTAGACCCAGAGCATCTTTCCGGTATCGATATCCACGGCCATGATGGCGTCGGTTGTTTTGGGCGCGGGCTCGGTTTCGCCATCGCCGGTGCCGAAGTAGACGGCGTGGCGCGCGGGATCGACGGTGGGCGAATTCCATACCGAACCGCCGGCCGGCGCGTAGTTCTGCACGCCTTTGGAGTTCTTTTTGACCGGCTTGGGCTCATCCATTACGTACGTCTTCCAGATGCGATCGCCGGTGCTGGCATCGAGCGCCACCACGCTGCCGCGGGAAGTGCAGCAGGGGTAATCGAGAGTGGCGGCGGTGAATTCTTCGGAAGAGGAAACGGGCACAAACAGGCGCCCCTCGTAATAGGTTGGCGCGGCTGTGATGCGGGCTACGAAGTGATCGTCCACCTTGGTGGTCCAAAGCAGGTGGCCATCCTGCGCATCGAGTCCGTAAACGTTGGCGTGCGCGTCTCCGAAGAAGACGCCGTAGCGCGTGGAACCGCGCCCTTTCACGGCGCCGATAGTCATGGCATTGCGCACCGCGCCTTTGGTTTGATAGGACCAGTACACGCAGCCGGTTTTGGCATCGAGCGAATAGATGTAGCCGATATCGGTGCCCACGAAAACGCGGCCGGACACCACAGAGGGCTGGCCATAGGCGGAAAGGCCGGTGGGGAAACCGAATGCCCACTTCAGCTTGAGGCGCGGGACATCGGCGGGAGTGAGGCCGGCGTCCTTGGCAGATTGGAAACGGGTGTTGGCGATGGTGACTCCCCAGCCGTTCCAGGCGGGGGCGGATGCGGGGTCGGCGAGGGGCGGATTGGAGGCACACTGGTTCGGCATGCTTTTGGCATCGCCTTGCTGCAAGCTGCCGAGCGGGCGGCCGCTCATAAAGGTGGCGACCATGCGGCGCTGATCCTCGGTGAGCGCATCGCCCTGGCCCTTCATCACTCCGGTAGTGAGCGCCTCATAAATTCGCTCCGGCGTCATCTCGCGGATGGCGGCGGGGGAAGGCGCGCGCTCCACTTTCGGATTGCCATGGCAGCCCATGCAGCGCCCCTGAAACACAGCGAAGCCGGATTCGGTGCCGGCCGAGCGCGGCGCCTGCGCGGGGGGAGCCTGCCCTTGCGCGTACAGAGCGCCGGCCAGGAGAAATGCGGTAGTTGTCAAACGGGAAATTGGTCTCATACAAGTCTCTTTAGTTGTCGCCCGGCTATTTGTCACTCAAGCCGCCTGCCTATTTGTCACTCAAGCCGCCCGGCCAAGCCGGATTGAAGTGATATGTCACTCCCGAACCTACCATCTCCACGCGGCGGATCTTGCCGCCCTCGATGCGGAAGGCTTCGGTCACTTCAATGCTCGAGGGCCGGTTGAAGCCTTTCATTTCGACGGTCTGGCCGTTGGTCAGATGGATTACCGGCAGATTGCCGGCGTGATCGAAAATGGCGTAGGACCAGACCACGCCGCGCTCTTCATCCACCAGGGGATAGCGGCGGTGGTGGATACGGCTCACGACCGCGTAGTAGCCGCTTTCAAACTGCGGCTTGCAGGAAAGGGCCATGGCATTGAATCCGCCGCTGCGCGCCTGTATGGCGGGATTATTGGTGGTGTGCGCGCCGTTTTCGATGCGGTCGCAATCGTCGGTAAACGGATAGTAGCCTTTGCCGTCGTTGCGCTCCAACCCCGCGAAATAGGCGTTGGCGGTAGCGATCAACTGCTGGCGGGTGGCGCGCGGCCCCGGCGGCGGCTCGAGCCACAAAGCTTCGGGCTTGCCCAGTTTGTCCAGATCGGGCACGCCGGAAGGCCCGCCGCCACCCGGCCGGTAGTAGCTGGTTTCGATTTCGGTGATCCGGCCCAGTTCCACTTTGAGGCGCAGCGCCATCAGGACCAGGTGATCCGCCTCTTTCATCGTGCCCATAAAGGCGGCCTGTTCGGTTACGGGATCGGCGAAATAGTGCTTGTAATTGCCCGGCCCGGTGACGGTGTTCCAGAAACCATCGCCAATATCCAGCACCTGGTCGTTTTCGGTGTACTTCAAATCTTTGGAAAGCGGCAGGCCCTTGGGATCGTGCGCGACCAGCGCTTCGAGATATCGATTCACCAGGCCTTCGAGGCAGGCGCGATCGCAATCCACTGGGATCGGGCCGGCCGCTCGGGCCAGATGGGCGCACAACGCCAGCGCCAATAACGGAAATGTAGCAATGGCACGCATAAAGCTCCTTCGGCGTTCGGAAAAGCCGGACCGAAGGTCATTATATACAAGCGATCACAAACGGGACTTCCCATGAGCGTTCGCCGCGCACTGGGCCAGGCAAATTCACATTGGGAAAAACCATACGGCGCGGTACACTGTTAGCTTGCGTTCAGGAGTCTATGACCTTGGTTTCTCCCCTGGAAATTGTCACCGCCCATAGCCCGGATTCCGACGATGCCTTCATGTTTTACGGGCTGGCCACGAAGAAGGTCCGGTCTTCGAAGGTGGTGTTCCGGCACGTGCTCCAGGACATTGAGAGCCTCAACCGCGCCGCCATGGAGGGCCGGTACGAACTGAGCGCCATTTCCTATCACGCCTATGCGTACGTGGCCGACAAATATGTCCTGATGGCCAGCGGATCGAGCATCGGCGATGGCTACGGGCCGATGATCATTTCCGCCCGCCCCATGGACCCGGAGGATCTGAAAGGAAAGCGGATCGCGATTCCGGGCACCATGACTTCCGCATATCTCGCCGCCAGGCTCTACCAGCCCGATTTCGAACCGGTGGTGACGCCTTTCGACAAAATCCCCGATGCCGTGCGGGAACGCGCCGTGGATGGCGGCCTGATTATCCATGAAGCGCAGTTGACGTACGACAAACAGGGCTTCCACCGCGTGGTGGACCTGGGCCGCTGGTTCAAGAGCTGCTTCGGGCTGCCTTTGCCGCTGGGGGCCAACGTGTTGCTGCGCTCGCTCGATGCCGATGTCAAAACCGAATGCTGCCGCCTGATGCGTGAGAGCATTCAATATGCGCTGGATAATCACGACGAGGCTCTGGCCTACGCGATGCAATTCGCCCGCGATCTGGAAACGCCCCAAGCCGAGAAGTTCGTGGGCATGTACGTCAACCACTTCACCGTGGATGGCGGCGATATCGTGCCGCAGGCCGCGCAGAGGCTGCTCGATATGGGCTTCGAGGCGGGGCTGATTCCGCACAAGGTAGACGTGGAGTTCGTGCGCTAGCCGCTCGCCGGCCGGAAGCGCTGTTAGGCGAAGATCTTTTGCAAGTCGATTTCGAGCGGCGGATCCGCGATGCGGAGAATCTCGCCTCGGAACTCGCGCAGACCTTCGGCTTTGGTCGCCGTATAGGCGCGCTTGGAATCGGGGTCGAGAATCCAGACCTGCGCAACCCCTTCGGCGAGGTATTCGTCACAGCGCTTTTGAACTGCGGAGAAGCGGTCATCGCGGATCACCTCAATGCACAGGACCGGCGCTTGCCGCGGCGCTTCCAGGTGGAACAGCTCGCAGAGGACCCGTAGTTTCTCGCGCTCATTGCGTTCTTCCTCCGAATAGGAACGCGCCTTCTCGAAGTCATGATCGGCGATAGCGAGTTCCATTGCTTCGGTGATGAAGTCGATCCGCCTCTGTATCTGCGCGGCCCTGCCGGCGGGGGCAACTCGTGCGCCGGTTCATTTTCTTGCGGCGGTTCGCGCTTGTAAATGGCGAAATGGGCCGTTCTGCTGGGAAAACGAATTTGCTTGACGCTGCGGATCGCGCCACGTGCTTCGAGTTCCGCCAGGCGCTGCGAAAGAGCTGGGATGGAAGCCTCCTGCTTGCGTCCCAGTTCCGATTGCCCCACCTGCTCCCGCACCTTCGCGAGCGTGACGCCTTGTCCCCGAAGCAGTTCCGCCGCGAAGGTTTTCTCTTCGCGCAGCAAGCCGAGCAGAAGAGGCTCCGTTTCAATGTTGGGGGAGCCGAACCGGCTGGCTTCATACCGGGCGAAAAAGATGACTCGCCGGGCCTTTTCGGTGTAGCGCTCGAACATAACCGCACTCTGCATCAATCAGTAATACACCATTACCTGCGCCAGTGTGACACTGCTAAAACCTCCCGGTCTTTGGTCGTGCTGCGCGCCGGCGTTGAATCCGACCTTCAGGTATCGCCCCCAGTAATAATTCATTCCGGCGAGATACGCGATCGACGTGGCATTCGGCTTCGCCGTGTTGGTGGTAATCCAGTCGGCGCGGGCCAGCGCCTCCCAGGTCTTCGAGAATCGCCAGGCGCCCAGCCCGTATCCCCCCCGCCGGTTCAGTTTCCCGTCGCGCGCGAAGATCTGTTCTGCCCGCAGCTTGAGCGGCCCGCGATCGTATTCGCCTTCCGCATCGCTCCGCCGTTTCACTGCCGCGCCCGGACCGGTGCCGGTCGAGTCGAAGCTTCCATACCAGTCGGCGCCGGCGCTCAGCCCGCTGACCGGATGCGCTATCGCCCGCGCGGCCACCGCATGGTAATGAGCTTGCGGCGAGTAAATCAGCGTTTGCCCGCGAAATACGCCAACGGCATAATCGACGAATGGCTCACGGCTCCCCGGCAGAGTTCCGGAAATCTGCAGCCCCGTATCCCGCCCCTGCACGCCGGTATCGCGCCCCGGCGCAAGGCTGTTCACGGCGCGGGCGCGAGCAATCGGCGTGTTCCAATTATCCGAAATCAGGCTCTCCGCGCTGAACGGAATTTTGAATTGGCCGGCCGTGAAGCGAAACGCCCGGTAGCGCTTCCAGGTGAGCGCGGCGTCCATGATATATGGCGCCTTGGCCAGGTCCGCCTGGAATGAGTAGGAAAGATCGGAAACCGGGTCGCCGCTGAAGATCAGCCGGGCGCGGCGGATTTCCAGACGGTCCGGCGTGCCTTCCTGATTGGTGAAACGCCCCTGAATATAGGCGTGAAACACGAACGGGTCCTGCGCCCATAGAGCCGAAACCGGCAGCCACCCGGCAATGAGAGCTTTCTGAAAGATTCGCAATGACAAGTTTATTATGGAAATCATGAGGATACTCGCGAGCGCTTTTCTGCCCCTTGCCTTCGTCTCTTTTGCCTATGCGCAGGACCTTCCCGACGGCCCGGGAAAAGATGTTACGGTGCGCGTGTGCGGCGCCTGCCACGATGCCGGCGTGGTTGCCCAATACCACAACAGCAAAGACGACTGGCAGCCCATCGTGGACGATATGCGCGGCCGCGGCGCCGACGGCTCCGATGCCGATTTCAAGCTGATTGTCGATTACCTGGGCCACTATTTCGGTCCGACGGTATTCATCAACAAAGCCCCCGAGAGTGAAATTGAGACGCTCGGCCTGACTTCCGCGGAAGCAGCCGCCATCGTCAAATACCGTCAGGCGAACGGCGATTTCAAGGACATGGATTCGCTGCGCAAAGTTCCGGGCCTTGATATGAAGAAGCTCGAGCCTATTCAATCGCGGATTTTGTTCCAGTAGACAGGAAGCCACCGGCGCGGCACGTTGCGCGGGGCAGAAGCCCTGGGCCACCGGGTGCTACGCTACTCGCCCGCGGCTTTCTTCTGCTCGTTGTAGCGCAAATTGAAAGCCGCCTCGTTCACATCGATTTCGGCTTTATAGCCTTCGGGATCGATGAACGGATTGGGCCCCTTGCCGATCTTCGCGTATTTCTCCTGCATGCGGTACATTGCCGGATGCGAGCCTAGCGGCACATCCGCGGGAATGGAGCGCAACACCTGGAAACTGCGGCGGTATTCCTCGGCGATCCGCGGTACGTCCGGATTGTTCACCAGCTTGTAGCCGGGGTTCACTCCGATGCTGCCGATAATTACCACGTCGTGGGTTTTGCCGCCTTCCGCAACTTTCAGTTCCCAACTCGTGCAACCGCGTGTGTGGCCCGGAGTGAGATGCGCAATCAAGGTTGTGCCGCCGAGCGCGACCGTGTCGCCATCGTGCAGGACGCGGTCGATCGGATGCGGCTTGCCGCCGGGGGTCATCTTCTCGAGCGCCGGCACGTCTTCGGCCATTGCCATCACCCGCGCGCCGGTCAATTCTTTTACCAGCGCGTCGCCTTCCATGTGGTCGGCATGGGCGTGGCTGCCCAGGAGAATTTTGATGTCGGTGAATTTGAAACCGAGCTGCTCCACCGATTTGCGAATCACCGGCACCACACCTTCATAGGCGCTATTGATCAAAATCAATCCATCGGGCGTGCTCACCAGGAACGACGACAGCGCTTCCGTGCCCACATAATAAATGTTGCCGATGATCTTGTGCGGCGGAAACTGCGCATACTGCTGTTCCCGCGTACCCACGTTCCGCCGGAACAAATCTTCCGGAGCTAGAACTTTATTGGTCTGCGCCGCCAGAGGCAGCAGCAGAAACGGAAGCAAAAGAGCCGCTCGCATAGTAGAGACAGAATATCACTTCATTCTTCTGTGTTCGGCCCGCGGCGTATGCAGCATCAGGTTCAAAACGCGCGCATAGTGGCGAAAATCCGGGTCTGTAGTAAAGATTGCCATTCCACGCCGTTGGGCTACCGCGCAAATCAAGATGTCCACCGGCGAAACCGCAATTCCCTTCGTCCGGCACTTGTTCGGCATGGATCCTCCAAGCCCGTTTTCACACAATGGGCTGTGTGGACTTTCCGTTTACCAAACCCGGCAGGCGTTCTCGCTCGCCGCCGGCTGCGGCGCCTGGCAGGCGAATGCCTTCTGGAACTCGGGCATGTTTTGAATGACGCCCGTTACCCGGTATCGCCCAGGAGAATGCGGGTCCGTGAACGCGCGCAGGCGCGCCGATTCCGGCGTGGAGTTCTCGCACCAGATCTGCGCATAGGCCAGGAAAAACCGCTGTTCGGGCGTGAACCCGTCCAACCGCTCCTGTTTCCCGTTCAGGGTATCCATGAGCGCCATGAGCGCGATGCGAACCCCGCCGTTATCGGCGGTATTTTCGCCCAGCGTCAAGCGTCCGTTGAGGTGCACGTCGTCGACGGCCGTGAAGCCCGAATACTCGTTCGCAACACAGGCAGCTCGTTTCTCGAACTCCTTCTCATCCTGGGGCGACCACCAGTCCCGCAGATTTCCGGAGGCATCGAACTTGCGGCCCTGATCGTCGAAGCCGTGCGTCATTTCGTGGCCGATTACCGCGCCGATCGCGCCGAAATTAACGGCCACGTCCCGCTTCGGATCGAAAAACGGCGGTTGCAAAATGCCGGCCGGAAAATTGATGCTGTTGTACAGAGGGCTATAGAACGCGTTCACGGTGGGCGCGGTCATGTTCCATTCGGATTTGTCGGTAGGCTTGCCGATCCGCGCCAGCCGCCGCTCATAAGCCGCCTCGGTGGCGCGCCGCGCGTTGCCGTAGAAATCGTCGCGCGCGACCGCGACTTTGCCATAGTCCCGCCACTTCTTCGGGTATCCCACGTTATTGGTGATGGCGTGCAGCTTGGCGATCGCGGCGGTCTTGGTGGCGGGCGTCATCCAGTCCAGCGTGCGGATATCCCTTTCGAGCGCCTTCTCCAACGCCTCCACCAACTCCGTGATGCGCGCCTTCGCCTCCGCTCCGAAGGCCGTTTGGACGTATTTCCGTCCCAGCAGATCGCCCAGTTGCGCGTCCATGTAATTTACGCACCGGTTCGCCCGGGGGCGCTGTTCCCTGGCCCCACCGATATAACGCCCCCAGAAATCGAAATCCTCGTTTTCGAAGGCCGACGGCAGCAGCGCAGCGGCGTCGTGCAAAACATGATACGCGAAATATGCTTTCCAGGAATCGAGCGGCTCATTCAGCGGCAGCGCCTTCACATAATCGGGCCACTCGATATCCAGCTTTTCGAAGGACGGCGCGCCCAGGTCGCGGAAGTATTCGTCCCACCCGAAATCCGGCGCCAGGCGCGCCAACTCCGTTCTGGCCATCAGGTGATAGGTCTTGTCCGGATCGCGGCGCGAAACGCGATCGAGCGATGCCTTGGCCAGCAGCGTCTCGATCTCCAGCACCGCGCGCGCCTTCGCCGCCGCCGCGTCCGGCGAATCGCCCGCCAGCGCAAACATCTTCCGCATGTGCGCCTCGAATCGCTGGCGCGTCTCGACGAACTTCGCGTCGTCTTTCAAGTAATAGTCCCGGTCCGGCAGCGATAGCCCGCCTTGGGAAAAGCCGGCGATGGTTCTGGCTGAATTCTTCGGGTCCGCTTCCGAGGTAAACCGGAACAGCGCCGGCACTCCCTGGCGATGCAGATGCGCCACTTCGGCCGCCAGGTCCGCGGGGCTGCGCATCGCCTCAATGCGCTGTAACTCAGGCTCAACTGGGGTCAACCCCTTCTTCTCGATGGCGGTAGTATCCATGCAACTGGCAAAATAATCGCCGATCTTCTGATCGAGCGATCCGGGCTGCGCCTTGGCGGCCGCCGCGGTTTGCACCAAGTCCAGCAGAACGTTTTCCGTGTGATCGCTCAGCGAAGTGAACCGCGTCCAGCGCGCCCGGTCGGCCGGCACCGGATTCTGCTTGATCCAGTTGCCGCACGCGTACTGGTAAAAGTCCACGCACGGGTTGGCCGAAGTGTCCATCGCCTTGGTGTCGATCGAGGAAGCGGCTGTGGCTGCGCCCGCCATTAACGTGCTCAGCCATAAGATTCGCCAGTGCATAATTGCCTCCGATTCTAGCGCGTTAGCGTTACTACCAGTACCCGTCGGAGTCTAAGTTTCTATGGTAAAAGGGTCTCGTACGATGTTCCACCGGCAGTACATTGGCCTTCTGGCGATCGTCCTGATTTCCCCCGGCTTGGCCCATGCCCGCAAGCCCGGCGATCCCTTAAAGCCCGGCCACAACTTTTATTCCCCACAGCAGGATATTCAGATCGGCCGCATCCAGGCGGCCCAGGTGAAAATGCATTACCCGGTGGTGCCGAATGAATTTCTGCAGGCTTATATCCGGCGCGTTGGCCAGCGCCTCGCAGCCACGCCGGAGGCTGTCCGCAGCGAGTTTCCCTTCGAGTTCACACTGCTCAATGTCCCCGCGGTGAATGCCTTCGCGCTGCCGGGCGGTCCTATGTTCATCTTCACCGGCCTGGTGAAGAGCACCGCGAGCGAAGCCCAGTTGGCCGGAGTGATGGCGCACGAAATGTCCCACGTGATTCTGCGCCACGGCACCCACGAGCTCACCAAGAAGCAGACTACGGGCCTCGCCGCGGGTTTAGCCGCCGCTCTAGGAACCGCCGCGCTGGGCAACCAGGCCGGCCTGGCGCAACTCACCAGAATGGGAATGGGCTTAGGCGAGAACTCTCTGATCCTGCATTTCTCCCGCGACGCCGAAAGCGAAGCCGACTTGCTGGGCTCCCACCTGATGGCCGAAGCCGGCTACGATCCCCTCGAAATGGCGCGCTTCTTCGAAACCCTGGCCCAAACCGGCAGCACAGGCGTTCAATTCTTTTCCGACCACCCCAACCCGGATAACCGCGAGCGCGCCATTGAAGAAGAAGTCCAGGCTCTGCCCAAACGCGCGTACGGCTATCAAACCGGGGAATTCGAGCGCGCCAAACTCGAAGTGAGCGAACTGCCGCCGGCCGGCCGCGGAGGCGTGCGTCCCGCGGCTCCATTGCCGCCGCAGATGGTCCCCGCCACTACGTGGAAATTCATGACCGTCAAATCGTACCGGGTCTCTTTGCCCCAAAACTGGAATGGCTACGGCAGTTCCGCGTCCGACTCGCTCATCATCGCGCCCACCGGTGGAGTGAGCCGCACCCCGCAAGGCGCCATCGATCTCAGCTTCGGCATGATGCTCGGGTACTTTCAGCCTGAATCGAAGCAAATGACGCTCGGCACGGCTACCCTAAACCTCATCGCGCGCCTGCACAGCCAGGATCAGACGATTGAAATGGCCTCTCCCCAGCAGCGGACGATCCACGCGGGCAACACCGAAGCCATGATCACCCTGTTAAAAGCCAGCTCCCAGACTCTCGGCCCCGAGGCTAACGTGTTATATACGATGCTGCGCAACGAAGGGCTCTTCTACGCGCTTGCCATCGCCCCCCAGCGAAACTACCCGGAACTGCAGCAGACATTCACGCAGATTCTGAACTCGATCCAGTTCGCGCAATAGGCCTTCCCTGGCGCTCACCCGAAACTGCGAGCCGCTCACCGCGGCGGGTTGTCCGATTCCTTTTCAAACTGCGCGCGGATTGCCGATTCGAGCGTATTCGAATCCTCCGGCAGCCGCAGCGTGAGTTTGGTCAGATAAGTCTCCGGGCCTTGTAGAATCACCACCCCGTCTATCCAGTCGTCGTTCTTTTGCAGGTGACTGTCCGTACCGAGCCCTTCGGTGTGGGGCGGCGTCCGATATTCGACCATCCAGTCGCTCTTATATTCGAGTCGATCCGTGGGATAGGGGCCAAAGGGAAAGTCACTAGCCGGTCGGATTCCTTCGTCGATCACATGGCGCACGAAATCCCGGTAAGTGGGGAACACTCTCGCAATCAGCCGGGCCACTCCGAACCTTCCGGAGGTGCCACCGCTGATGGTGTCCGCCTGGATAACCGGCCCAGTGAACCTATAGCCCTCGGAAGAAAACAGCGACCGTTGCGGAATCGGTTGGGGCGCCACAAATAGTTGCGCCCCGCTCGAACCATAAGTGCCGAAGCAATGCCAGCCCTTTGGGCCGAGGACGCCGGGTCCATTTTCTGCTTTGTAATACGCAAGCTTAGGGGCGACGCGGGAATCGGCTTGAACCTTCACCGCGTCCGTGGGCGCGGGCAGAGGCCCGACCTGCCCATCCGACAGACATCCCACGAAGGGAACGGTCGCAAGCTTCGCGACGCTGCCCTCCTGTGCCGAGGCAGACACCAGAGGAAAAATAAGAGCGAGAAAAACTGCGGACTGGCAACGGGACACTCTGGGCTTGTTCTCTCGTGTTCAGTATATCGAATGCTCAACTTCATCCCACTTCCACTGCGCTCGCCAGCCGGCTCGGCGCCGGGCCCGGATACACCGCTTGCATACTGGAAAACCGGAAATCCCGCAGCAGGCGTTCCAGTTTGCCGGGCATTCCGCCCAGTCCTGTGTACGTGCGCAGCCGCGCCAACCGCGAGCGCGCCAGCCGCGGCTGGTCCGGGTCGATCTCCCAGGGGTGGAAATAAATGCACGCCGGCTTGCCTTCAGCGTTGATCCGCCGGATACCCGCCGATGTGTAGCAATACGGCAGCAGGCGCAGATAGGCGCCCCCGCCCACGGGCGTTACCGCGCGCCTCCACAACTGGGCCGTGGCCGCCGGCACTTCCAGAATCGGCCCCGAAGGCGTCAAGAGAATGCCGGCATGCCGGTCGAAGCCCGGAATGCCGTAGCGGTCGTGCGCGATGGGGTAAATGCTCGAATCGTGGGTGAATCCGCACGACGCTAAGATATCCAGCGCCCAGAGTGAATCCCGCGTGATCGAGTAGTTCGGCGCCCGATAAGCAATTGGCGTAACCCCGCAGGCATCTTCAATGGCCGCCACCGCCCGCTCCGTATCCCGGCGGAATTCTTCCGGACGGAGCGCATAAATCAGCCGGTGCGCATAGCTGTGGCATCCGATTTCGTGGCCGGCGCCGCGAATCATCCGCACCGCCCGCGGCTGATGCTCCGCCACCCAGCCCAGCACGAAGAAAGTCGCCTTTACCCCGTGCCGCTCGAGCAACTCCAGAATCGTTTCCGTCTGCCCGGCGATGCGCGAAGGGTGCAGGCTCCATTCGCTTTCCTGCGTAAAAGCCTGCACCTCGGCTGGATGGAAATACTCTTCCACATCGACGGTCAGGATGTTGCGCGGCGTGTTTTCCATCGCGGTCTTCTACACCCGGCGATGCTTGAGCACAAAGACCGCGATGGCATAAAACGCCGAAACGAGTGTCAAAACGGCTGTATCCGACATTCGTTGCCACATAGGGGAGGTGGTTCCGCCATCACAAAATGCACCTCGCCAGCCATTCCCAGCACTCACCAGACACGGCACTTACGGCCCAGCCGCATCCTGGCGCATCCCCACGATTTTCCCCGATTCCCCAAACTGGGCACGCTAGGCGAAGGTAACCGCCGCCCCTCCGCTTCACGCCGTTATCATTAAGAAAGATACCCGTGCGGTTCGCAGCCCTTCTCGTCTTCTCCGCGGCCCTGGTTTGGGCGGTCGATCCGAACCGCGCTCTCACCCAGTATTCCCACCGCATCTGGCAGACGCAGCAAGGCCTCCCGGAAGGAGCGATCCGCGCCCTCCATCAATCCGGCGATGGCTACCTCTGGCTGGGGATGGACCACGGCCTGTTTCGCTTCGATGGCGTCCGCTTCAGCACTCCCGGCGAGTTGCTCTCGACCGCGCTGGCGAACGCCAGCGTTCGCCAGATCGTCGAAGATGCCCAACAGAATATCTGGGTTGCCACCAACGGCGCCGGCCTGTTCCGCTGGCGTGGCGCCGATCTGGTCCAGTTCTCGACCCAAAACGGCCTGCCCTCCAACGCCGTCTTCTGCGCCGTCCCCGATCGCAGCGGCTCCGTTTGGGCCTGCACCAGCCAGGGCATGGCCCGCATCGTGGGCGAGCAGGTACAAACCTTCCGCCCCGGCATGAGCTTTGCGGCCGCCGCGCTCTCCCGCGATGGCACCCTCTGGGCGGGTGGCCAAGGCAACCAATTGACTTTCTGGAACGGCGAGGGCGACCCTCACCACACCGCGTGGCAAACCACCGTTCGCACCCTTCCGCCCCTGGCCAACATCCAGGCGCTGCTGTGCGCTACCGATGGGACCCTCTGGATCGGCTCGACCGAAGGTCTGGTCCGGATCGCCAATGGGAAAGAGACCCGGTTTACCAAGGATGATGGTCTCGCCAGCGACACAGTTTTTTCGCTGGACGAAGCGAGCGATGGCACCCTCTGGATCGGCACCAACGACGGCTTCAGCCGGTTCCGTAACGGCGAAATCCAAAGCTTCGGCGCGCGCGACGGCCTCTCGCAGAGCACGGTGTTTTCCGTCTACCAGGATCACGAAGGCAGCCTCTGGGCCGGCACCAAGCGCGGTCTGAACCAGTTCATCGACCGTCGCGCCATCCCCTTCACTACCAGCGAAGGTCTGCCCAGCAACGATACCGGCCCCGTGCTGCAAGACCGCGCCGGCATCCTGTGGGTGGGGTCGGCCGGCATGGGCCTGGCCCGCTTCGATGGCAAACGCTGGAGCGTTTTCGGCAAAGCCGAAGGCCTCTCGAGCGATGACGTCGCCGCCCTCGCGCAAGGCCCTTCCGGCGAGCTTTGGGCCGGCGGCGAATCCGGCTTGGATCTTCTGGTCAACGGCGCCGTCAAGCAGACCTGGCGGCGCGCCAATGGCCTGCCCAGCGATTCGGTGCGCAGCCTGTTTGTCGATCGGCAGGGCGCTTTGTGGATCGGAACCGATCGCGGCGCCGCCGTCCTGCGGAACGGCCGCATCCAAAAGCTCGCGGGTACGGCCGCCAAATCTTCGCCGGTGCTGGCCTTTGCCGAAGATGACGGAGGACGGATTTACGCCGGCTCCGAGGACTTCGGTGTCAGCTCCTACGAGGAACGCTCCCTCTCGGAACTGCCCGAAGGCCGCTATCCCATCGCCAACGTGGATGCCATGTACTTCGCCGGCGGCACCCTTTGGGTCGGAACCGATGGCGGCGGACTCGTGGTTATCGAAAATGGCCGCGCGCTCACCCTCACCGAAGAAAACGGCCTCTACGATAACAACGTCTACGGCATCGTTCCCGATGGCCAGGGCCGGCTCTGGATGGCCTGCAGCAGAGGCATTTTCTCGGTAAGCCGCGAGGACCTCGAAAAATTCCGCGCCGGCGGATTGAAAGAGGTCAGCAGCTCCACTTACAGCCCGATGGATGGCCTGCAGGCGCTCGAATGCCGCCCCCGCGTGCAGCCTGCCGCCTGGCGGCTCCGCGATGGCCACCTGTGTTTCTCGATGATCCGCGGCCTGATCGTCCTCGACCCCTTCCAGATGAATGCCAAAACGCCGCCCCCCCAGGTATCTATTGAGAACGTTACGGTAGACGGCCGCCGCATGCCATCCGCGGCCTTGGGCGAAATGACTCCCGGCAGCAAGAATATCGCTTTTACGTACACCGGGCTCAGCTTCCGCTCGCCTCGCAGAATCACCTTCCGCTATATCCTCGAGGGCTTCGATAAGCACTGGACCGAAGCCAATACCCGCCGCCAGGCCTTCTATACGAATCTGCCTCCCGGCCGCTACCGCTTCCGCGTGACTGCCTGCAATTACGATGGAAGCTGCAATGAAGCCGGCGCCGCGGTCGCTTTCCGCATTCCCGCCCCGTTCTACCAGCGCACCTGGTTCCTGGCAGCTTCCGCGCTGCTGGTACTGCTCGCCGCCGTTTTCGCCTACCGCACCCGCATTGAAGGTATGAACCGCCAGTTCGCCGCGATTTTGGGCGAGCGCAGCCGGATCGCCCGCGAGTTGCACGATACCCTCATTCAAGGCTTTTCGGGCGTGACGATGCAGATGCAGGCGCTCGCCGGCCGGCTGGCGCCCCACGAGCGCTCCGTGCTGGACGAGATCATTCACGATGCCGCCCACTGCCTCACCGAGGCTCGCCGCTCCGTGGCCGGCTTGCGCGGCGTACAGCATGCGGAAACCGGATTGGCCGGGGAGATTGAGCAACTCGCGCGCCAAGCCGCCGATTCGAGCGGCCTCAGGCTCAAACTCCACCTGGACCGTCTTCCGTCCGAACTCCCCGCCGGCCTCGAATACAACCTGGTCCGCATCGCCCAGGAGGCCGTTCTCAATGCCGTCAAGCATTCCCGCGCGCAATTTCTGAAGCTCAGCCTGCGCTGCCGGCGCGGCAGCATCGGTTTGGCCGTGGCAGACGACGGTACGGGTTTCGATCCCGCCGCCCATGGCGCCCCCGGCCACTACGGCCTCATCGGCATGCGCGAACGTGCCCGCGATATCGGAGCCGAGTTCGCCATCGAAAGCGCGCCCGGGCGCGGCACCACTGTGCGGGTGGCCGTTCCCCTTCCCCGCCCCGCCGCCCGCGCCGTCAAAACCATGGGGGATTAATGGAAGAGAAGATCGGCGCCGCCCACCGGATTCGCGTCTTGTGCGTGGACGATCATCCCGTCGTGCGCAAAGGAATCGCGGCTCTGCTCGCCAATGAACCGGATACGGTCCTCGTGGGAGAGGCCGCTAACGGCAAAGAGGCGGTCGCTCTGTTCCGCAAACTTCGCCCGGATATCGCGTTGATGGATCTCCGCATGCCGCTGCTCGACGGCATCTCGGCCACCCGCCAGATCCGCGCCGAATTTCCCGACGCCCGCATCATCGCGCTCACCAGCTACGATGGCGACCAGGACATCTACCAGGCCCTCGAAGCCGGCGTCCGCGGCTATCTTCTCAAAGAGGCCGTCCACTCCGACATGATCCGCGCGATTCATACCGTTTACTCCGGAAAGCGGCTGGTGCCGCCGGAAGTGGCCGAAAAGCTCAGCGAGTACTTCCCCCAAATTGCCCTCACTCCCCGCGAGGTCGAGGTGCTCTCCTTTGTCGCCCAAGGCCTCGCCAACAAGGACATCGCCCAACGCCTCGGCACGGCCAGCGGCACCGTCAAAATGCACGTGCAGAAGATCCTCGAAAAACTCGGCGCCGCCGACCGCACCCACGCCGTAACCATCGCCATCCGCCGCGGCATTCTGCACCTGGGCGCGTGAGTGTTTCTCCAGACG
This sequence comes from Bryobacteraceae bacterium, assembly GCA_035294665.1. GTDB lineage: Bacteria > Acidobacteriota > Terriglobia > Bryobacterales > Bryobacteraceae > PSRJ01. The sequence goes on from DATGKM010000072.1 coordinate 20,667, forward strand.
GAACGGGCATTCCGCCGGCGGCTCGATGAATTATTGGGCCGTGTCGGACGTTTCTTCTGCGGACCTGCGGACATTCCGAAGCCTCTTCCGATAGACCGATTCCCGGCCGCTCGAACCGGTCCTTCGCCCGCGTGTTAGAATCGCTTGGATCGTCATGTCCATCCGGCGCTGGCTGGCTTTGTTCGCCTCGTTCTGCATTCTGGCCATCGCTTTTTCCTTTGGCTTGTTTTCGCTGCCGGCCTTCTACCCCGTGCTGATCAAGCAGTTCGGTTGGAGCCACGCCGCCGCGGCGGCCGGAGGGTCCATCGTCCTGCTGCTCATCGGCATGTTCTCCCCCGCGGTAGGCGCATTGGTGGATCGTTATTCGCCCAAAGCCGTGCTGCTGGCAGGTGTGCTCACAGTCGCGCTGGCCCTGGCGCTTCTCTCCCGCGCCGAATCTTTGCCGGTGTATTACGCCGACTGCCTGGTGCTGGGAATCGGCACATCGGCGGTTTCCATTCTGCCGAATTCCATCCTCATTGCGCCCTGGTTCGCGCGTGGCCGGGCCAGCGCCGTGGGCCTGATTAACGCCGGCATCGGCATGGGCGGCATCGCGCCTTTGCTGGCGACTTCGCAGTTTGAGCGGCGCGGCATCGGCGGCACATTCCTGTTTCTAGCCTTGTGGATGGCCATTCCGCTGGCGCTGATTGTTTTGGCTGTGCCGCGGGGTGACCGCGCCCTGACGGTTGCGGCTCGGAACCAGACGCCCGCGGCTCTGAATGGATCAAAGCTGATGCGCATGCCGCTGTTCTGGATTTTCGGCTTCAGCGTATTCTTCGCCGCTCATTCCATGGTGGCCGTGCAACAGAACCTGGTTCTTTATCTGCGCGGGCAGCACGTCGGTCCCACCCGCGCGGCGCTGGCCCTCAGCATCGCGGTCTGGTCCAGCGCTCCCGGCAAAGTGATTTCCGGCGCTATCTCCGATAAATTTTCCGCGCGCCTGGGCGTGATTTTCAGCCTCCTGTGCATCGGCCTGGGAATCACCACTTTGCTCGCCTTCCCTCCGGTTTCCGATTTCGTTTTTCTCTTCGCCGTAATCTTCGGCCTGGGCTACGGCGGTATCTTCAACGCTACGCCCGCCATCGTATTCGAATATTTCGGTACGCGCGGCGTGGGCACGGTCATGGGGCTTTTCCTGGTCTTCTTCGGGCTCGGGACGTCCAGTGGCGGGCTGCTGGCCGGTTATCTGTTCGACCGCGCCCACCGCTACGCCGTGCCGTTCACGCTCGATCTCGCCTTCGCCGCCGCGGCGCTCGTGCTGCTGCTGGCGAGCGCCCGCCCGCTGGGGCGGGCGGTTGCGCCCGCCAAAACGGTTACCGTTTAGGTCTATGGCGAAGCCCCTCGTCTTCGAAGGCACTTGCTGGAAGTTCGGGCACAACATTCCCACCGACCTCATTACGCCCACCCACATCACCCTGCGCAGTATTCCCGAAATGGCGAAGCACGTACTCGAAGCCGCCAATCCGGATTTTCCAAAGAAGGTGCAGCCCGGCGATATCATCGTGGCCGGCCGTAATTTCGGCTGCTCCTCCGGCCGCGCCATAGCGCCCAAAGCCATTAAGGCCACCGGCGTGAGCGTCATCGTTGCCGAACTGTTCGCGCGCACGTTCTATCGCAACGGCCACGAAATCGGCCTGCCGCTGCTCGAAGCGCCCGGTATCCACGAACTCGCCGGAACCGGCGACCGCCTCCGCGTGGATGTCGTCAGCGGAACCGTGGAAAACCTGAGTTCCGGCAAGTTTCTGCGCGGCAATCCGGCTCCCGAGTTCCTGCTCGAAATGCTGCAGGCCGGCGGACTTATCCCCCTGCTCAAAACCGGCTCGCGCTTCTTCGCGGCCGCCTCGCCTGAGGCCAGCTCGCAGGAAGCAAAGCTATGACGCTTCTGCTCACCAACGAAGAGGTGGAGCGCGCCCTCACTCCCGAAGACGCCATCGCCGCCACCGAGTGCATCTACCGCGAATTAGCCGAAGGCAAAGCCATCAACCGCCCGCGCAGCCAGACCTATCTCCCCATCGAATCCAAGGAGCACCCCGGCTTCCGCTACCGTTTCAAATCGCAGGAAGGCGCGAGCGAGCAGTCTGGCGTGTGGGCGCTGCGCATCACTTCCGATATGGCCGGCTTCTCCTACACGGCCGGCGTGAAGCGCCGCCGCATTCTGCCGGTCGCCAGCGGCAACCGGTACTGCGGCCTTGTCATGCTGTTCGATATCGAGCGCATCGAACCGGTGGCCATCATGCCCGATGGCGTTATGCAAAAGGCGCGCGTAGCCGCTCTCAGCACCGTAGGCGCGAAATTCCTGGCGCCGAAGCAGCCGCGCGTCCTGGGCCTGTTCGGCAGCGGCTGGCAGGCCGGCGCGCATCTCGAGCTGCTCTGCCACCAGTTCTCTTTCGAGCGCATCAAGGTCTACAGTCCCAACCAGGAACACTGCCGCGACTTCTGCCGTCGCGTGAGTGCCGCGCTGGACCGCCCCGTCGAACCTGCCGCATCCCCGCGCGCAACCGTCGAAGGCAGCGATTTCATCCAAGCCGCCACCGCCGCCTGGGACCCCGTCTTCGACGGCCACCTGGTCGAAAAGGGCATGTACATCTGCTCCATCGGCGGCTCCGACGCCAGTAATAAGCGCCGCGAAATTGACGACGAAACCCTCCGCCGCGCGGACGTCTACGTGGTTCATTCGAAAGAAGTCGCGCGTCTCGATCAATCGCCGGACGTTTGGGAAGCGGCGCAAAAGGGCATCGTTGCCTGGGACGCGATTCACGAAATTCAGGATCTGGTGGCGGGCAAAGTGCCGGGCCGCGCCAACCCCGATCAAATCACGGTGTTCAATAACAACACCGGCGCGGGCACCCAGTTTGCCGCGCTCGGCGCCGCCGTGCTGCGCCGCGCCCGCGCCCTCGGACTGGGCCGCGAATTGCCCACCGAATGGTTTCTGGAGGATGTTTCTCCTTAACTCAAAATGCTGAATCATCATCGCCTCGGGCAGCTCACGGAACTGCTCAAAGAACATAGCTGGGATATCCTTGTCCTCTACGGCCACACCTGGCGTAAGGATTTTTTCCGCTGCCTCATCAACGCGAATTTTTCGGGACCGCACGCCGCCGCCGTGCTCGATCGGTCCGGTCAGATTCGCGTGCTGGTGGCCGATCCCTGGGACGCGGAACTTCTCTCCGCGGCCGGCCTCGCGGCTTCCGCCTATGCGGATTTGGCCGCCGATCTGGGACATTTGGTTTCCGGCAAGGTGGCCGTTGCGGGTTTGGAGTTTATGGAGCGGCAGTTTATCCCCGAAGGCATCGCTGCCCCGGAATCCGCTACTGGCGCCGTGGAAGAACTCCGGCGCGTCAAAACACCGGAGGAGATCGCGTGCATCCGCCAGGCCGCGGAACTGGCCGATTGCGGCTATCGGCACTTCGCCGAAACCGCTGAACGCGGCATGGCCGAATACGAATTGGTGGCCGAAGTGGAAGCCTTCCTCAAAGCGCGGGGCGCCGAGGACAATTTCCAGCTCATTGCTTCCGGCGGCACGGAAGTCACCGGCATGAAGCCGCCTACCGGCCGCAAATTCCGCGATGGCGATTCCATCACTACCGAGTTGACCCCGCGGGTGAACGGCTACTGGGCGCAGATCTGCCGCACGCTGGTGATGGGCGAACCCAGCGCCGCCCAGCGCGAGTCGTTCGCCATTTTCGCCGAAGCGCGGAAGGCCGCGGAAGATTTCCTCCGGCCCGGCGTGAATATCGCCGACGTGGCCCGCGTGCAAAACGACGTATTCCGCAAGCACGGCTACGGCGAATACACCGGCCCCCAATACACCCGCGTACGCGGCCACGGCCTGGGCCTCCACTGCGACGAAAACCCGTGGATCCTCGAAGACGTGAACTACACCGTGAAAGAAGGCATGGTGCTGATCGCCCACCCCAACACTTACCTGCCGCTGGCCGGCTACATGGTTTTCGGCGACTCGCTGCTGGTCACGGCCAATGGCTGTGCGCCCCTGAATCACACCGAAAGGAAGCTCTTCCAAAAGTGAAACGCGGCTGGATTACCTGGGATGAAAGCGAATTGCCGCGCGCGGCCTTCGAGAAGCGCCTGAATGCCCTCGCGCGTCATCTGGCGGAGCGCGATTTGCCCGCCGTTGCAATCTATACGGACGTGTGGCGCTCCAACCGCGTCCGCTATTTTTCCAATTTCATGCCCTACTGGAACCGCGCGCTGCTGGTGGTCCCGCGGGCCGGCGGGGGCGCCGGGCAGCCCGTGCTGCTCTGCGCGCTTTCGCCCCGCGTGTATCCGTGGATCCGCGCGGTTACGGTTCTCGAAGACATCCGCTCCAGCCCGAATCTGGCGAAAGCGATCGAACAGCTTGCCGCCGAAAGGGGCTGGAAGGGAATCGGCGTCCTCGATCTCCCGCGCCTTCCTTCGGATATCCAGTTCAGCGGCGGTCTCGAGATTACGGACGTTTCTTTTCCACATATCGCGGATGAATGGGAACTGGCCATGTACCGCAAAGCGGCGCAAATGGCACGCCAAGGCCTCTCCGAAGAACTGCCGCAAGCCATAGGCCGGCGAGACCACGAACTCACCGCCCGCCTGGAAAAGCGGTTTCGCCGTGCCGGCGCCGAAGACCTGGTGATCCTGTTGACAAACGGCCGCGCCGTGCCCGCGCCTCCGCGCGGCGAAATCCTGGACAAAGATTTTTCGGTTTCGCTCGCTCTCGAATATCGCGGCCACTGGGTGAAGATCGCGCGTTCGGCGAGCGCCCGCGACCCGTTCCCCTTCCGCATTCACGTCGAGAACCTCTCCGGCCCTTACCCCTACGAGCCGGCAACGCGCCTGGAGAGCCCCGCCATTATGTCGCTGCGCTTCGAATCGCAAGCCGCGGGGCTCCGCCTCTTTCACGGCGATACCTATTATTCCAGCGACCAGGGGCTGGAGTTGCTGTGAACGTCATCGAGAAAATCCTGGCCCGCGCCGCGGGCAAGAAGCAAGTCCGCCCCGGCGACGTGGTCGTCGCCCAAGTCGACCTCATGGTCATGCACGATCTCAGCTCCAATTTCGTGATGCGCGTTTTCGAGACCGAAATGGAAAATGCCACCATTCGCGATCCCGAACGCATCGCTTTTGTGTTTGACCACAACTTCTCCCCTGCCACTCAGCAAGCCGCCGAGGCCCTGGCCGCGGTGCGCCGTTTCGCCGCTCGCCACGGCATCCGCAAGGTTTTCGACTGCGGTCACGGCAGCGTCCATCACTGCATCATCGAAAACGGCCTGTGGGCGCCCGGCCAGGTCGTCATCGGCTGCGATTCGCATACGCCCATCTACGGCGCGCTCGGCGTGTTTGCCACGGGCGTCGGCAATAACTCGATGGCCGCTCTCGGATTTGGCGAAGGCCTCGCCTGGTTCCGCGTTCCCGAAACCATGCGCGTCCTCTTTTACGGCCGGCCCCGGCCCGGCGTTACGGCGCGCGATGTTTCCCAATACCTGGTGGGCCACCTGGGAGAAGATGGCGCGGTCTACAAAGCGGTTGAATATGCTGGGCCATATATCGAAGCCCTGGAAATTGAAGATCGCATTCTGTTCCCGCTGATGTCCATCGATTACGGCGCCAAGTGCGGCTACGTCAACCCGGATGAAAAGACCCGCACGTTTGCTCAGGCACACTCCGGATGCAAAGAGTTCGACCTGCTCACGAACGACCCCGGCATAACTTACTCGAAGACTCTCGAAATCGACGTGAGCCAACTGGAGCCGCAGGTCGCCTGCCCGCCCACCGTGGGCAATGTCAAACCCATTTCCGAAGTGACCGGCATCCCCATCGACGTAGCCGAAATCGGCGGCAGCACCGGCGGCCGCCTATCCGACATTCGCACGCTTGCCGCGCGCCTCAACGGCCGCCGCGTCGCGCCCGGCGTGCGCCTGCAAGTGGTGCCCGCCTCCCGGCCCATCTACCGCGCCGCGTTGCGCGAAGGCCTCGTCGAGACACTGTTCGACGCCGGGGCCAACATCTTCCCGCCCAGCGCCGGCTCCAACCAGGCCTTCAACATGGGCGCCCTGGCGGAGCACGAAGTGATGCTCTCGACGCAAGCCCGCAATTTCCCCGGCCGCAACGGCCACCCCAACGCGCGCCATTACCTGGCCTCCGCGGAAACCGTAGCCGCCTCCGCTCTCACCGGCAAAATCACCGACCCCCGATAATCATGAACCGCCAAGCTTGTTATCGTTCGGGCCGCGCCACCGCTCTGGCACTGCATCAGTTGGGCCGCGACCAGGGCGCGCAGCGGATCGAACAGCCCTGTTACCCCAGTGTCTCGGCGCTATACCGCGCGATCAACCCCGTGCGCACAACGCGCCGGTAGATCCGCGCGAAAAACCACGCGGCCATTACAATGTAGCCGGCCGCGAGCGCCACGCTGATGGCGAGCGCAATGGCCGAGGGCCCGCGCCCTCCCACGATCGCCCGCAGGTTCTCGAAAACGTATGCGGGAGGCAGGATGTGCGAAATGTACTGCATCCAGCGGGGCAGCGCCGAAAGCGGATAGAAAACCGCCGCAAATGGCGAGAGCATCGCGGGAATCGGCCACACGAACCACTCCGCCGCCGGTCCCAGCCAGAGCACCAGCGCCGTGGCGAAGACGCCCAGCGCGATGCCGAACAGGAACAGCACCAGCAGAAACGGAATCATCACCGCGCCGTACGCAAAGAACCACAGGCCAAAAACCACGGCCGCCAGCACGAGCATGGCGCCAAGCCCTACCGAACTGCTGGCGATGCTGGAGAAGATCAGCCCCGCCAGGTACTCCGAAACCGAAAGCGGCGTCGCGAAAAAATTCAGGAAATTGCGCGACCAGACGTCCTCGAAAAAGGCCGTGGTCACGCCCAACATGATGCGGCCAAAAAAATCCCAGAGCAGCACCGCGCCCAGCAACCCGGGAACGAAGTTAAACCGCGCGGCCGTGACCGAATTCAGGTAGCGGCTCATGAATCCCCAAAGCACCATGTCGATGGTCACCCAGCCAAGCAGGGGCAGCACGCGCGCCGGACTGCCGCGCACCAGATAGAACTGGCGCAAAAAGATGGCAGCCACGCGGTGCAGGCGCATGCTCAGGAATGCTCCAGCGCGAGCGGCTCGCGCGCCGCGGCAACGAACAGGTCTTCGAGGGTCCCGTGGCCGTGCTCGGCGGGCAGCGTCCGCGGATTGCCTTCGAGCAGGATCTTGCCGCGCGATAGGAACAGCACGCGGTTGCAGACCTCTTCCACCTCGTACATATTGTGCGAGGTCCACAGAATTCCGGTGGAGGCGTGCGTGGCGAATTCGCGGATTTTGGCGCGGATGTCGCGCGCCGTGGCCGGATCGAGCGAGGCCGTGGGTTCATCGAGCAGCAGCAGTTGCGGATCGTTCAGCATTGCCTTAGCCAGCGAGACGCGGGTCTGCTCGCCGCTCGAAAGCACACCGCACTTGGTCTTGCGCAGCCGCTCCAGATCGAATTGCCGCAGGCGCTCTTCGATGCGCTGCCCCAGCGGTTTCACGCCGTAGATCAGGCCGAAAACCCGCAGGTTCTGCTCCACGGTCAAGTTGCCCGGCAACTGCGCATACACGGCGGCAAAATTGGTGCGCTCGAGCGCGCGCGAGCGGTGCTTCGCCAGGTCGATGCCGCCGACGGCGATCGAGCCGCCACTCGGCTCCAGCACGCCCAAAATCATATTGATGGTGGTAGTCTTCCCCGCCCCATTGGGCCCCAGCAGTCCGACGATTTCCCCGCGGCCCACTTCAAACGAAATGCCATCCACGGCGGTCACATCGCCGTAGGATTTCCTTAGCTCGCGGACGGCCAGGACCATGCAATTCCAGTGTAGCGGGGCGGCCGCGGCGCAATTTCCGCAAAAAAACACTTTGCAGTTCGCGTGTTCTCTGATATTCTGAGATTGCTCTGGCCTGCATAACCCGCGCGCAATAGACGCATGGAAATAGTCGCACTCAGTGTGCTGACGCGGGAAGAAATGGAACAGCGGCGCTTACAGGCGGCCGCGGAACTACAACGAGGGCTTCCGCAATCCGAGGTGGCCCGTAAATTCGGTGTCAGCCGGACTACAGCTTCGCGCTGGCGCCGGGCATTGGACGGCAGAGGCGTCGAAGGCTTACGCCGCCGTCGCGCTACCGGCCGCCCGTGCCGCTTAAGTGCCGAACAATTCTCAGCCTTGCGCGACCTCTATCTTGCAGGACCGCGCGCTGCCGGGTTCGAAACCGACCGCTGGACTACAGCCCGGTTCGCCGAAGCCATTTTCCGCAGGTTCGGCGTGCGCTACGACCCGGACCACACTGGCCGCATCATCCATCGTCTCGGGCTACGGCCACGGCTCCGCCGCAATGCGGTGAGCGTCCCTTACAACTCGCCCTATTCTCCCAGCGCTGCGCTCGGCATGCCGGAGATTTCGCCCACCCTAGCCTGACATCCGCTCTCTGGGGCTGCCGGCTGCGCCTCTATTCGCGGTGATGCCGGGCAACAACACTACCGAACACGCCTTGGAAGATTACCATCTGTATACCCTCCCGCAGCCGTTTCCGCTTTACCCCTCGCGGTATTCTCCGAAAACCGCCCTAAGCCTGTCGGAGATCTCGCCCACCGTCGCGTAAGCGGCGGCGGCTTCGAGGATCGGCGGCATCAGGTTGTCCGTGCCTCGCGCGGCCGCTTCGAGGGCCGTGAGCCTTTGCTCCACCGCGGCCCGGCTGCGCGAGGCGCGGACTTGCCGCAACCGTTCCACCTGCGCGCGTTCCAGCGTGGGGTCGATGTGCAAAGCGGGAATCGGGCGCTCCTCGTCCTGCCGGAAACGGTTCACGCCGACGACAATGCGCTTCCCTTCTTCCACTTCGCGTTGGTACGCATAAGCAGCGCTCTGGATTTCTTTCTGAATGAAGCCGGTTTCGATGGCGCGCAAGGTTCCGCCCACCTGATCGATGGTTTCGAGATACCGGTACACCTCCTGCTCCATCTGGTTCGTGAGGGTTTCGATGACTTGGCTGCCGCCCACGGGATCGGCCGTATTGGTGACGCCGCTTTCGTATGCGATGATTTGCTGCGTGCGCAGCGCGATGCGCACCGATTCTTCCGTCGGCAGGCCCAGCGCCTCGTCGCGCGAATTGGTATGCAGGGATTGGCCGCCTCCCAGCACCGCTGCCATGGCCTGCAAGGCGGTACGGACGATGTTTACGTCGGGCTGCTGCGCGGTCAAAGTAGATCCCGCCGTTTGCACGTGAAACCGCAGCATCATGGATCGCGGATTGGTTGCGCCGAAGCGGTCGCGCATCAGCCGGGCATAGATCCGCCGGGCCGCGCGGAACTTGGCGATTTCTTCGAGGAAGCCGTTGTGCGAGCTGAAAAAGAAGGAGAGGCGCGGCGCGAACGAGTCCACCGCCAGGCCGGCATCGATGGCGGCCTGAATATAGGCGATGGCGTTGGCGAACGTGAACGCCAGTTCCTGCACGGCGGTCGAGCCGGCTTCGCGGATGTGGTAGCCGCTGATCGAAATCGTGTTCCACTCCGGCATTTCGCATGCCGCCCACCCCAACACATCGGTGATGATGCGCATGGCCGGCCGCGGCGGATAGATATAGGTGCCGCGCGCGATGTACTCTTTCAAAATGTCGTTTTGAATGGTGCCGGAAAGTTTCTTGCGGTCGGCGCCCTGCTGCCCGGCCACCAGCGCATAACAGGCCAGCAGAATCGCCGCCGTCGAGTTGATCGTCATCGACGTGGAGACGGTTTCGAGCGGGATGCCCTCGAAAAGCACCTCCATATCCGCCAGCGAGGAAATGGCGACACCCACCCGGCCGACCTCGCCAGCCGCCATGGGATGATCCGAATCCAGGCCCATCTGTGTGGGCAGGTCGAACGCTACCGAGAGGCCGGTTGTGCCTTGGGAAAGCAGATAGCGGTAGCGGCGATTACTCTCTTCCGCCGTGCCGAAACCCGCGTATTGCCGCATGGTCCAAAGGCGGCCGCGGTACATGTCTGGGTAAATTCCGCGAGTGTAGGGAAATTCACCGGGTTTTTCCGGGTTGTCCATTAGGATCGCGTGATCTTGCGCGCGCGCAGAAAAGCGTCGATGCCGAACCAGAGAAGCAGGAAGATCACCGGGAAGGCGATATACACCCGCCAGTCGTGCGCATGCAGATGGCGCACCGCCTGAAACCCGAAGATAGTGGCCAAACACAAGAAAAGAAATCCGATGACCTCATTCCAAAGGGAATGTATCGGTTTCCAGACGGCCGGCAGAAGGTGCTTTGCCAGCAACTGCCCCTTTTTGACGCCCTGGGCGGCGCCCCGCCCGACCGTCGATGCCTTCACTCCTCCATCGTAACATCCCACCTTGAAACAGGCTGCGTGCTAACCGCCGCTGGCGGGCTATGCAGTGCGGACCATAAATTGCCGATAGAATGCTTGTGAATGGAACGTGGGTCCACTACAATCGGAACGGGTGCAATTGGCCCATCCCGTGGAACGTCGGGTGTACCCCGCGCATCCACTAAAGGGGGAACTCTTGGACGAACCACTAAAGCGGCTCATGCAGGAACTGGGAAACGCGATCAACGATTCCCTTTCCGAGTCGGACCGCATCGCGGAGGCGATCGGGGAAATCAAGAGGGCCGGATACGATGTTTTCCTGGTGCTCGAAGCGACCATCGGTTTCAACCGGCGGGATGATGACGAGGAAGGCGACGAGGCCGACTTTGCGGAAGATTCGCTAGAGGAGCCGCGCGAGCCGAAGCGCAGTTTTGAGACCGCCGGAAAAATCAAGTTCACCTCTCAGGATCACCGCTTCCTGCGCGCATTGAAGATCGCCGTAGATGAAGAAAACCGCTGAAGCGTTTTTACCGGTGACTGTTTACAGCAGGCTCCGATAGGCTTCCCATGTCTCCAGGGCCGCTTTCTCCCAACTGAACAACTGGGTGCGGGCGCGGCCGGAACAAATCAGCTTTGCGCGCAAGCCCTCGTCTGTTGCCAGCCGGGCGAGCGCCTCCCGAAGCGCTTCTGTATTTTCCGGGTCCACCAGGAGGGCGGCATCTCCCGCCACCTCGGGAAGCGCCGACCGGTTAGAGGTGATGACGGGAAGTCCCGCGGTCATTGCCTCGAGCACCGGCATCCCGAAGCCTTCGTCCAGCGAAGGAAACGCAAAGATCGAGGCGCGGGCATACCAATCCGCAAGCTGCCCCGCCGTGACGTACCCGGTCAGCACGATCCGATCGGCGGCCGGGCTGTTCCGAATCCGCGCGAGAATGGCCTGCGCTCCGTAACCTTGGGAACCGGCCAGTACCAGTTTCCAGTCGCTCGGCAGCGATTCGAACGCCTCCACCAGGCGCGCGATATTTTTTCGCTGCTGGATGGCCCCGACGTGCAGCACGACCGGCTCGCGCGGGCAATCCCGCGGCGCCGCCGATGCTACGCCCCCACAGCCGTGGTAAACCACGCGCACCCTCCGCGGTTCTACTTTCAACAGGCCGATCAGTTGCGATTTCGTGAACTCGGAAATGGCCAGGATCAGGTCGGCCCGGGCGGCGGCATCGCGCGCCTGGGCGGCAAGGCGCGCGCGGAATTCGGGCGTGGAATATTCGCCGGAAAGCACAAAGAGGTCGTGAAAGGTGACCACTGTGCGCCGGAAACGCATCGCCGGAAGGCGTTGGTTCAATCCGTGGAAAATCGTGGCGGACCGCGGCCCTACCGGCTCGGCAAGCAGCCGCCGGCGGGCATTCGGCAACAGACGCTCCCTCCAGGAGCGGAGAAACCGGTGTGGCCGGTAGCAATAGAGGAAACGCGCATCCGGGTGCGACTGCGTCAATCGGGCCGCGAGTTCGCGGGAATAAACTCCAATTCCGCTTAAATCGTCTCCAATACTATACGTAGCGTCGAGCGCGATGGTCACGCCAGGATGGTCATGCAATACCGTATTGTTTCATTTTCCGGTATAACGTGGTGCGGCCGATGCGCAGCATGGCCGCGGCCTTGGCCCGCTCGCCGTTGGCCTGGCGGAGCGCGTTTTTGATGGTGTACTCTTCGGATTCGGCAATCGAGATCACCGGCCGCCGGGGAGGCAGCACGAACTCGCCGAAGGGGTGCTCTTCGAGGACTTCGGAAAGATCCTGCAACTCGGTCGAAGCCTGATGGTTGCGCAGCGCCGAGGGCAGGTCCGCCATGTCGAGTGCGCCTTCCGAGCGCAGCGCGGCCATGCGGTCGATGCAGTGCTTCAGTTCGCGTACGTTGCCCGGCCAGTCATAGCTAAGCAGGGCGCGCATGACGTCGTCGCCGCAGCAGAATTCGGGTAGACCCTCCTGGCTGCAGAGGTCGATGAAATGGCCCACCAGAACCGGAATATCGTCTTTGCGCTCGCGTAGCGGCGGAAGATGGATAGGAAACACGTTAAGCCGGTAGTAGAGGTCCTCGCGAAACCGCTTGGCGGCTACTTCGGCCTTCAGGTCCCGGTGCGTGGCGGCGATGATGCGCACGTCGAGTTTCCGCCACTGCAATCCGCCCACCGGCCGGAATTCGCGCTCTTGCACCACGCGCAGCAGCTTTACCTGCATTTCGAGCGGCAGATCGCCGATTTCGTCGAAAAATGCCGTGCCGCCGTCGGCCAGTTCCAGCAGGCCCTTCTTGTTTTCCGTGGCGCCGCTGAACGAGCCCTTTACGTGGCCGAACAGCTCGCTCTCCATCAGGGTTCCCACCAGCGCGCCGCAATCCACCGGCACAAACTGGCCGCGCGGATTGGCATTGTAGATGGCTCGGGCCACCACCTCCTTGCCCGTGCCCGTCTCCCCCAGCAACAGGACCGGAACCCGATTGCGGGAGGCTTTTTCGATCAAGCGCCTTACCGACTCGATAGAGGACGATTGGCCGACCAGGGTATGGGCGCGGGAAGCGGGCAGGCTAGGCATGGAGAACCCAGCAATGCATTCCCACAGCCACATCCGGCTGCTCGCAAGACGAACGGAATGCGGCGCTTCCGGCGATTGAAGCGAGCGGGCATTGCCCAATTTTTGCGTGGAATGCCCGGAATTGGGAACGGGCTAAATCGAATCCAGCCGTACCACGAACGCTGCCCGGTTTTCGCTGGAATCCCGGCGGATGCGTTCGGCGAGCTGGTTGGCCTGGTCCTGCGTGGGTTCCGAGCCGACCAACACCCTCCAAAATCCGGAATCGCTCTGCCGCATGAGGCGCGCCCAGCCGTACTGGCTCTCCATGCGCTCGCGGAACCGTTCGGCATTCGCCTCTTCCCGGAAAGCGCCCACCTGCACGGCATATAAGGCTCCGCTCATTACAGCCGGAACGCGGATCACTTCCACGCGCACCCGGGCCGTGCCGGGGCCGATCATATCGATCTGGCGCGCGGCGGCGTGCGAGACGTCGAGGATCCGGCCTTCTACGAAGGGGCCGCGGTCGATGATCCGCAAGTCGACGCTTTTGGCCGAATCCAGATCGAACACGCGCACCCAGGTATTGAACGGGAAACTGCGGTGGGCCGCCGTCAGCTTTTCCATGTCATAGATTTCGCCATCGGCGGCCGGACGGCCGTGGTAGGGATGGCCATACCAGCTCGCCACTCCCTCTTCCGTGTAGCCAAGCGCGACCGTTGCGCGCGGTACAGATTGTCTCGGAGGTGGCGGAAGCAGCCGGTCCGCGCGTTTGTGATGACAACCCACTAGGCCCGCGAGCGACAACAAGACGCCCCGCCGGGTTTGCATCCGGTGGTGCCGATTATCCCATGGCATGAGAATTTGTATGAATAGATAGTGTGCGCACTTACAAAAACGTAATAGGAACATTTTATACTGGGCAGTGATGAAACGAAGAGAGTTTGTGAAGACTGCCGGGGCCGCCGCGGGAGCCCTGGTCGCGGGCGGGAAGACCGGGCGCGCTCAAGGCAGTTCCCCCATAGAGCACGTGGTGGTCGTAATGATGGAGAATCGCAGTTTCGACCACATTCTGGGATGGCTGCCCAACGCCAATGGAATGCAGGCCGGGCTAAGTTATCAGGATTCCAGCGGCATCATGCGGCAGACCTTTGAACTGGCGCCTGATTATACCGGCTGCTCCTATCTCGACCCCGACCACAGCTATCAGGGAGCCCGCACCGAGTACGACGGCGGCGAGATGGATGGCTTCCTGAAAGTGCAGCCGGGCAGCCTGTATCCGATCGGATACTACCAGGAAAAAGATCTTCCCTTCCGCTCGGCGCTGGCTCGCAATTACGTAACCTGCGACCACTATTTCTCTTCGATCCTCGCTCCCACCTTCCCCAACCGCATCTTCCAACATTGCGGCCAAACGGACCGGTTGGACGATTCGCTGACGATTTGCACCTTGCCTACCATCTGGGACCGCCTGGCGGCGGCCGGCATCAGTCACAAGTATTACTTCAACAACATTCCGTTCGTGGCTCTATGGGGAATGAAGTACCTGAATATTGCAGCGCCTTATGCGCACTTTCTGGCGGACTGCGCGGCGGGCACGCTGCCTGCCGTTTCTTTCGTCGATCCGAGTTTCACGCTGCTGTTCAATCTGGCCGAAGACGACCATCCACATTCCGACGTGCGCAACGGCGACGCTTTCATGGCGAAGACGTTCCATGCGGTTTCGAGCAGCCCCAACTGGCCCTCCACCGCTTTGATCTTCAATTACGACGAGTGGGGCGGGTTCTTCGACCACATCGTTCCGCCGCGCGCCATAGCCCCCAATAATGTGGATACGGACCTGGTGGATGGGAAGGCGCTGCTGGGAATCCGCGTGCCGTGCATCGTGGCTTCGCCCTGGACTCAGGGAAACCCCGCTTCGCCCAGCGTGAACAGCACCGTTTTCGATCACACTTCGGTGCTGAAGCTGATTGAGTCGGTATTTGGAGTGCCGCCTCTGGCGGCGCGCGAATCGTCGGCCGATGTAGGGGACCTGCTGGAGGTTTTCGATTTCGACCGGCCCAGCAGCACGGTTCCAGCGTTGCCGAGTCCGGGCTTTGTGATACCGTCCACGATTTGCCAAAGCGACCTCGCACCCTCGCGGCCCGATAGCGAAGCCGGTATTTTTCAGCGAATGACGGAAAGCGGGATGCTGCGCGGCTGGCCGGGATATTAAACTACTAGTAATTGTAAAGGTTGGGCGACCTTCCGCCGATATGAAGAGTATGCGGGAGCGGCGATCGGAAGTGCGGATGCTATGCGCAGACCTGGTAGAGGTCTGGTGGAAAGATTCCGCCGGGAAAACCAAAAAAAGCCAGTCCGTTCTGGAAGATATCTCGGCCTCGGGCGCATGTTTTCAGTTGGAGGTCCCGGTTCCGTTGGGTGTGGTGTTGCGCTGGCGATCCGAGCAAAAAAAATTTGCGGGCGTGGTGCGGTATTGCGTTTATCGGGAGATCGGCTATTTCGTGGGCGTCCAGTTCGAGCCTTCCTCCCGCTGGTCGAAAACGAAATACGCTCCGGCCCATTTGCTCGACCTGGAGAAATTGATCCGCCAGGCCAGCAAAACCGGGCCTAAGCAGCCAGTGGATTCTGTCCGGAAGCGGTAGCCTTCAGTCCGCCCCTGGCCCGACCCCTTTTTCCATACGCATCGACGATGAGCTCCCGGAATGTGCCGGGTGGCGTTCCACCGGTGAACTTCGCCGGTGCGACTTCGATTTTCCCGTTTAGATTCAACAAAACTGTCTTCATTCACCGGTGCGATCGCACCGGTGGACAGCGGATTGATGAGCGAAGAGCTGCTTTCGAAGCGGCCGGCCGGTGCCGCCGTTTGGCGAAATTGCCGGCCGCTCCTCGGCCGCGCAGGCCCAGGTTCTCCCCGTCGACGCGGAGAAGTTTAACGCACTTGCGAGAACCCGCGGTGATGCGGGTGAACGCCACGGTCCGGGAGGCTCGGCGCCGCTTGCCGGCAGGTACTCCTTAGGGCCCCGGAACCACCTGATACATGAGTTGATATCCACAAGCGCCGGGAAGTGCGGGAACCACCGTGTACATGGGCGGCGGAGCGTAGGCTACGGCCGGCGGTCCGGCAATCGCGCTGCCCAGGGCGAGGCCGGCCGCTGCGCCAATCAGGCCGCCGGCCACTACACCGCCCCATCCGGGCCCGCGGCCGCGGTCGATAATCACAGGCCTGCGGCGTCCCCGCGGCCCTCCACGGAATGCAGGTCCTCCGCAGGCTCCAGCGCCGCGGCCACGGCCGACTTGCGTGAATGTCCGGTTATTATAAGCCTCGACCCGCCCCCAGACGGGAGGGATCACGCCCGCCAGCATTATACAGACGAATAAAGTCAGGCTCTTCATTGGGTTTGCCCTCCATTTTCGGATTTGGCCGCGGCGCCTTTTCGCGCGGCTGTGGACCTGAGTGTGGTCAGGTTTGCCGCCATAGCGCCTTCGGGTTTCAGAAAAGGGAACGTATTTTCGGGAAACGACGCGTTTGAAGAACAGTTTGAAAACTCGATATTGACTCTCGGCTGGCCCGGAATTTTCTTATAAGTGATGGCCATCCGCGGGGTTACACTTCGTTCGGCCCGCTCAACCAGAGTTGCCAATCGGCACCCGGTTCAGTAAAAGCCAAATGCAGGAACCGCTCATTTCCCACGTTCTCGAAACCCACGACACTCGCGCTCGTCAACCCATCCGACAGCACGCCCCCCATCATGCGTCTGGACGATCGTTTCCCGATCGCAGACTTACTTACGCGTGGTGCAGGCGCGTTGCCAAGCGGGCTCGCGGCTCCGGCCGGTGATGGCGATTTAGCTGCACATTGCTAGTCCGAAAGGTAATACCGTTGTGTCTTCAAAGAACCGATTCATCGGAAAATGGAACTACATTGGCGTGGCGGTTTTGATGCTGTTGGCGGCCGGATGCGCTACGCTGCACGTCACTACCGATTACAACCACAGGACGGATTTCGCGGCTTATCATACATACTCCTGGCTGCGGGTCCATGCGAGCAATTCGCTGTGGGCGGACCGCATCCGCCGCGATGTGAACGCGCAGCTTTCAGCGAGGGGCTGGAGAGAGGTTCCCTCAGGCGGAGAGGCCGCGGTGAGCGCATTCGGCTCCACGCGCGACATGCAGTCTCTGCAAACGTTCTACAGCGGTTTCGGCCCCGGCTTCGGCGGATGGGGTTGGGGCGGCTGGTGGGGCGGCGGTTTCGGCACCGGAGTCGCGACCACGCAAACCGTAAACACGCCGGTGGGTAGCCTAGTGGTCGATATCTTCAGTAGCCGAGACAAACGACTGATCTGGCGTGGCGAGGCTTCTGAGGTGTTAGCGGGCAACCCGCAAACGAACCGGCAGAGGCTGGAAAAGGCGGTTACGCGCATGTTCCGGAACTTTCCGCCCGTGACCGCGGGGTAGCCGAAAAGCCGCGCGGGCGGAGCGATTGGAATTGATCGTCGATCTCCGGGAAGGCGATTTCGAATTCGTGGATCATTTCGCGAACACACGGCGCGGCCGGCAGAGGCTCTTCCCCAGCGCCACGGAGCCGGCGAGCAAACGCGTCGAGACGCGCTCGTGAGTCCAATCCGCCGCTTAAGTGTAACGGCGCATTTTCAAGCTTCGCCCTTTGGAGTCAACGACTTCGCATTTTCCGGACCGCTTATGTAAGCGCGGCGAGCTACGCTGTGAGTGCCGATTTCACGTACTCCGGCCGCAGCGGCAACCTTCGCAGGACCTTCCCCGTAGCGTCGTGCAGCGCTGCCGCGATGGCCGGCGCGGCCAGGGCGTTGGCCGCTTCCGATCCGCCGCCATAGTAGCCGACCTCCGGTTTGTGCAGCATCACCACCTTGATTTCCGGAATGTCGGTCATGGTGAGAATCGGATAGCTGCGCCAGTCGCGAACCGTGATGCCGCTTTCGTCGAACCGCGCTTCTTCAAGCAGCGCATGGCTGATTCCCATCACGGCGCCGCCTTCCACCTGCCGCTTCAACTGCATCGGGTTGACGACAATACCGGGATCCACCGCGATTGTATACTTCTCCACGCGGATCGCGCCGGTCGCCGGCGTCACCGCGATTTCGCACACGCAGGCCCAATAGCTCCCGGAACGGAACATGACGGAAACGCCGCGGCCGCGCACGGGCTGGCCGCCTGTGGAGACCGCGTTTCTGGCGGGCGAAGGCCGCGTCTGCCAGCCGGAAGCTTCGCGCACGGCCTTCAATACGCCAATCACACGGTCTTCGGTGGCGTGGTCTATGCGGAACTGGATGGCGTCTGCGCCCGCCAGCGCCGCGGCCTCGCTAATTGCCAGTTCGCGCGGAAAGTTCTGCTGAAACTGGCCGGGCGTGCGCATGCTGTGATCGCGAATGCCGATGCTCAGCGGCGAAGCCTGCTGGCCCACCTGGAAAGTCCCGTGTCCATGCTCGGCCAGAACGGAAACACCGTCATAGATCCACGGGTCCTGAATGCTGTTCATGGTGGAGCTGATGAAATCGCCTTTCGGATTGGGCGGCGCCATGGTGGGCAACCCGGCCAACACCGCGCCCACGGGCCGATCATCCTGCATGGCCGGCATGTAGTGGTCTACCTGGTAGGCGGCGATTCTGCCCTTTGCATCGAGCGCGATTTGGATATCGGAGAAGGCGGCCGGCGATTGCGTGGACCACTGAAAATCCTCGTCGCGCATCCACTGCACGCGCACGGGTTTCCCCACGGCCATGGACAGAATCACGGCTTCGTCTTCGGCGCCCGCGTTGCCGCCGTTCGAGCGGCCGTAATGGCCGGGTCCGGAGAACACGCGCACGATCACCTGGTCGATGGGAATGCCAAGCATCTTGGCGATTTCTCCGCGCAGCGCCTGCGGGTTCTGGTTATGCGTATAGATGCGCACCGTGCCGTCCGCCTGCGCATCCGCCACGGCCATGGTTGGGCCGAGGGGCGCGTGCTTCATGAACGGCATCTGGTATGTCGCCGAAAGCTTTTTCGGCGCGCCCGCCAGGGCGGCCTCGGGATTGCCGCGGCTTTTATCGCTCTTCGCAACCGGGGTGCTCTTCCAATCGGCATCGTGACGCAGGTGTTCGAACAGCTTTTCATTTCCAGGCAGGCCTTTCCACTCGGACCACTTAGTCCCGCCCGCCACCTGCTGTGCCGCGCGAATCGCTTCCCATTCGGTCGGCGCGACCACGCCCACCAGGTTGCCCTTCACTACCACCCGCGCGTTGGGAAAGCGGCCCTTATCCAATTCGCCCACGGAGACCAGCTTCGAACCCAGCGTTTTCGGATGCACCATGCGGGCATGCAGCATGCCGGGCAAGCGCACATCCGTGGCCCATTGCTCGCGCGCGGTCACCTTTGAGGCGATCACGCTGTTCCGGTGTGATTTGCCGATAATCGTGTACTCTCCGACCGGTTTCATCGGCGGATTGCCGGTCACCGTCAGGCCCATGGGAGTCGTCAGATCGCCCATCACCGGGATCGTGAGCTTTAACTGCCGGCCCTCCACCAGTTCCCCGTAGGAAATGCGCTTGCCGCCGCCCGAAACCACGCCGTCCTTTACTTTTAGCTGCTCCTTGGGTACCCGCAGGCGTTCCGCCGCGAGATCCAGCAGGGCCTGGTAGGTGTACGCAGCCGCTTTGCGGATGTTCGGCGTGCCCCGGCCGAGAAAATCGAATGCGCCGCTGCCATCGGGCGTGCGGTCGGTATCGCCCATGATTACGGTTTTGATGGCTTCGAAAGGAGCGCTCAACTCCTCCGCGACAATTTGCCGGTAGGCGGTGAAGGTGGTGCTCTGGCCGAAATCGCTCTTACCTGTGCGGATCAGGATGCTGTTATCGGGGTGAATCTCAATCCAAGAGCCGGGCAAGGTGGGATCCAGAGTGTTCTTAGGCACAGCCGCCTGCACCGGTTTATCCAGAATTCCGGAGCCCGCGGCTCCGAAGTAGACCAGCAGCCCGCCACCGGATTTCACCAGGTCGCGGCGCGTCAAAGTGGCTCCGTACACATTGGCGGATTTCCTCTTGGTGGATTTCATCGCTTACCTCCCCTCCGCCATCATTTTGGAAGCCCGCTCGACGGCTTCGATGATGGCTGTGTAACTGCCGCACCGGCACAGGTGCGGCGATGGGCCGGATGTAGTAAACGCTTCCTTGATTTCCGCCACTGTCGGCTGCGCGACCCGCTCCAGTAACTCGGTGGCCTTGATCATCATGCCGTTCTGGCAGAAGCCACACAATGGCGTCTGCTCTTCGATCCATGCCTGCTGGACCGGATGCAGCGTCTTTTCCGCCTCCGTTTTCGAAAGGCCCTTCTGCCGCGCCCAACGCGCGGGCAACCCCTCCAGCGTGGTGACCTCTTTATTCGCCGCGGCCGAAAGCGGTGTGATGCACGACCTTATTTCTTTGCCCTCGAGCAGCACCGAGCACGCTCCGCACTGCGCCAGCCCGCAGCCGAATTGCGGCCCGGAAAGCTCCAGTTCGCTTCGCAGGACGTAAAGGAGAGGTGTGTCGGCGGGGGACTGCAGCTCGCGCCGTACGCCATTGACGGTGACCGTTACCATGAAAAACTCCTTTGGGGCATCTTATCAAGAAGGCGCGAGCCGAATCTAACGAAGCCGCGGGCCGAATCGCGCTACGATGCAAGTTCCGATGAAGCGCCTGATCAAGCGCGTTCTGCTGCTGGCGATTTTGCTGGGATTGGCCGTTTATGCGGGCGATTATCTCTCGCTTGTTCTCCAAATTCCCGGCCACCGCGCGCAATTCGGTTCCATTATGGTGGAGCGCGATTACGCCGTGCCCCTGAAGAACCGCGGCACCGAGTATATGTTCGATCAGCCGGTGGCCGTGACTTGCGTCCACTCGCTGTTTCCCCACTTCGGCGACCCGCCCTGCTGGTATTTGAGCCGCCACACGAGGCAGGAGATCAAATTGGGGTAGGATAAGCGGCATTATGGATGAGTCCATTGCCACTGGCCGCGGCGAAACGGTCATCGCTTACGGCATCCTGCGGTTGTCGTTCGGAGTGAACATTCTGCTGCACGGCGCGAGCCGCCTCGTGGCTGGCCCGGCAGCGTTCAACACCTACCTGAACCACTATTTCGAGCACACCCCGCTGATGCCGAAAGCCTTTCTGCCGGTATTCGGAGCGGTGCTGCCGCCGGTGGAAGCCGCGATTGGCGCGCTGCTGGTTCTGGGTCTGTTCACGCGGTTTGCCCTCATCGCCGGCGGCCTGGTTATGGCAGTGCTCGTGTTCGGCACGAACCTGGCTCAGGATTGGAACGTCGCCGGCCTGCAACTGATCTATTGCTTCCTCTATTACTACCTGCTGGCGCATCGCCGGGAGGGCAACCGGCTCTCGCTCGATACATGGCTGCGCCGGGATGAGCTTCGGCAGAAATGAGCTATCAGGAGATGCTCGATTTCGCGCTGGCGCTGTCGCGCGAGGCCAGCGAGTTCATCCTGCCGCTTTGGAAGAAGGCAGCGGTCGCCCATAAAGCCGATGGCTCCGAAGTGACCGAAGCGGACCGCGGCGGCGAACAACTCCTCCGCCGGCGGATTGCAGAACGCTACCCCGAGCACGCCATTTTGGGGGAGGAATTCGGAGGACCGGGTTTGGATCAACGTGGCGCGCGCAATGCCGAGCATCTCTGGCTGCTCGATCCGATCGATGGCACGGCGTCGTTCGCCATCGGCCTGCCTCTGTTCGGAACGCTCA
>DATGKM010000073.1:0-46186 GCA_035294665.1 Bryobacteraceae bacterium
GCAGGTCGCTCGCCAGCGTTGCCTGCCTCCGCTTTGCCGGCAAGCCCATCCTAAAACCGTTCCGGGATCGGGCACAATGAAATTTCAGCGAACGGCCAACAGTGTCTTAACCGTTTGTCTCAGCCCAGGGGACAACCCCAATTTGAACCACCGACCTTTGGGTTATGAGTTCGCCGGGCGCTGGTAACTAATAGAAAAACAAAGGCACGAGTGGCGCTCAAAATGCCTTTTGGAGCCGTAGGGAAGGGGTATCGTGGTCCTAAAATGGTCCTGATTCGTTGAAGGTATTCGAGGACCACTTTCCCCAAAGATTCCCCAAAGATTTTGGCTACTAAGAAATTCGTAGGACCATTTTAAGGACCATAAAAGCACCACGCGCGACTGCGTCGCATTAAGAGATTAGCGCGACGCCGTATGTGTCCAACACGTCCGCAAGAACGGCTTTCTGATCCAGCCATGTGCCCAGTGTCTCGGCCGTCACCCGCTCGGCGACTCGATCGAAGATTGCCGCCGCGAGGCGCGCTGGGTCGTGACGAGGGCGATATAGAATGCCGTCGGGTATGTCGGGATGCTCGTGAATCGCTCGCGACCAACGTTGGGACACGGTATAGTTCGCGGTGAATATCCTCGCGTCCGCTCCGATCCGTGTAAGCGCGCCGGTCTCGCCGAGGTTCACCAATCGCAGGGGACGGCGGGTTTGTATTCGTGATAGCGAGCGCTCCCTGAGCTGCGATTCCGTCACAGCGGGATGAATGCCGGCGATCTGGAAAGACTCGATAAATGCAACATGCGGATCGGCGCCGACGTACATGACGCCGTACTCGCCGTCCGGAGCATCGAATCGATACGCGCGATTGCGCCCGAAGTATATCGCGCCGCGGCGGGTTGGATGCGACCGGTACCATTCGCGATCGATCTCAGAGATCGGGAGTTTAATCGAATGGAAGCGTTTCGATGGCTCCGGAGTACGCCCGAGCGCCACTACACGGCGCCCTGTTCGCCGTATGTCCGAGCGGCGGCCACAACCTTCTCGACATCTCCCGAGCGGAGCACTTCGAGCGGCTTCTTGCCGCCAGTCGCGGCATTCTCGCTGGTGAAGAACACGAGCTTCGTCCAGGCGTCATGCGGTTTGAGCGTATCAAGGACAACCTCCAAGCCCGGCAGGGTGCCACGCTCCGAGAACTGCCACGCCGGATAGCCGAAACCTCGGCGACCAAGAGACACGCCAATGAGTCGTCCCGCTTTCCGGCGCTTTTTCCGCTTGGCGGCTTATCCTCAGTATCTCTCCGACCTTTTCGGCGCTCAGCAGGCCGCCGTCCTCGGTGAGGATGCGCCGCTTCGCTTCAATACCCCGGAGCCGCGCCAGAGCCAATGGGTCCTGGTTGCGGATGGCCGCGGCGACTTCCGGCAGCTCCAGGGCATGCAGGATCGTCTCGAATTCAGTGGGAGCTTTCAAGGCGTCCTTGATCGCCGCCTCGTGCACTTCGGAAAGAACCGTGGCCTCAAAGAAGTTCCGCACACGTGCGGAAAACTCGTCCTTAACAGACCGCGTCTTATGGTGAACGGCGATCGTTTCGGCCTTGGGAGCAAAAACCAGCCGAGTGCTGTCTGCGGACGCCTCAGTCGTTGTCTGGAATGGCTGCACTTCAATCGAGAGCTTCGGCAATTTGCCGCCGAGCAACGAAGCGACCCGTGAATCGACAAGCACTCGCAGCCCGGAATTCTTCGCAACCGTCAAAGAAATTTGGTTTTCGCCAGTCCTGATTCGCAGCCCGGATTTTGCCCGAACTGGCAGTGAACTGCGGTATTGGACCAATTGCTGGCCAAGATCCTGAATCGTGGCCGGATGCACGAGAGCTGTACTCATAATACTATACTAACGCAACCATGCAACTTCGTAAACCCGCTCGAACCAAGCGGCCTAGGTTCGTGCGACAGGCACGAACACGCCGAGGCCAAAATGGTTTGAATGGCCGACCGCAGGCATCGGAAATGCAATCTCTGTGTCGAACGAGACTTCCATAAAGAAACCAATCCGTTGGCAGTTTTGCTCCGGTTTCATGGCAGCGCCATTTACATGCGCTGCCAAGACTATGCCGTCTCTAAACGGCCCTCGTTCGCCCGCTGGCGCGCGGACAATCGACCACAGAGGCATCGGCGGCAGCGAGCCGACTATCTCCGGTTGCTCCTCGGATAATCCGATGCGGCGGATCTCACCCGAGGCGGTGATCCCAGCTTGCCGCAAACAAGCGATGAGCTGTTGCTCTGGCGATTCAGATTCCCGCATCCGGCCGCTGGCGCGGAGGAAGTGCCGTGGTGGCACGAACGGGGTTTCGCTCCGCCAAACGCGACTCTTTGTCGTGCCGGTCGCCAATGGAATATCGCGAGGAGGCTCAAGGCCCATGGCGGTAAGGACGGGACGGACAGGATAACGGCCATCCTTCCAAATGAGCCGCTGGACCCGGAGGAGAATTTGTGTTTCCGCGCTCGTAAGTCCATAAGGGCACCAGACGTGCAGCTCGGTGATTGAGCTTGGCCATCCGAGATCGTCGCGATCTGTGAAACTGCGGGTAGGGAGATAAAAGGCGTGCTGATGCTCTCCGATGATGTCTGGCGGGCGATCCTCCTGATGACCAAAGAGGGCGAAGCTGGTTTGGTCACCGCCGAATCGCTGCAAGAAATAACGTGACGCCTCCGATCTAAATTGCTCGGCGAGCGGGACGGTGAATTTCGAATGAATCGGGACGCGGCACTGTAACGAGAACCGCAGGTAACGCGCGATTCGCGGCCCATCGTTGACTGATTGCTGGCCCTTCTTCTGGATCTGCGCTTGGCGGACGACGCGCCCTGCGGGCCAGTCGTCCGGCATCTCATATGAAACCCACTTTGCGCCGTCGACTTTCATGTCGCTGGATAGCAAAGCATTCACAAGGTGCTTTGGCGCCTCCTCGGACTCAACGCTCGGATTATCGGCCCGCCGTGCCCACAGATCGGTAACGCGGAAATCTTCGGGGTTGGGGCAAAAGACGTCGCGGCACCGGGCAGAGATCTTGCGGCCGGAATTCGGCCGGCACCAGCCGATGCCGCTTACACTTTCAATTTCAGCGACGGTAATCGGCTCCGCCTGGCAGATGGATTCCGCCCTACCTAAGTAAGACATTTCCTCCAGCATCTCAGTGAGCAGCCCCTGCTGAGCTAATGAAAGCTCGACTCCCGACCACCGGAAAACCACTTGGCCGTGGACTGCGGCGAAATGGTTTTCATGACGAGTGTTTTTGTACCGAGCCTCGGCTCTATCAGCCGTGGCGCCGTAATTCGGCTGGTAGTGAACGGTCTGCCCGAAGGTGACTTTTCCAAAGCCAATCTCTGGCAGGGCGCGGCCCAAGGTTTCGATCAGTTCCGCGGCATCTTGGCTCAACGCACAACCCGGATGGCAACGAAACCATGCTGACGCTAGCGCGCGGAGCAGCCTCCATGGACTGGGCGGCCACTCAGCCTCGCGCAGCCTCACTGGATTCAATCCCCAGGGATGAGCATAGTAGCGTCCCCAGGGAAAGATGATCTTGATCGCGGTCATGAGCCGAATTCTAAGGTTAACGGCGAACGATTCTGGGGCAGGCCGGCTCCTAAGATCAGGTCGGTCAGGCTAGTGCCGGCTATTTCTGTGAATGGGAACTCTGAGCTTTGCGCCGCCCCACCGGGCTCGCACTTCACCATCGCGATCGCTTGACCTTTGTCGTTCCGCTTCAGACGCAGCTTGCACTCCGTGCGGAGACTAAGCTCAACTTCCAGTGCCTTGAGAAATGCGGCGACCTTCCAGAGTGCGATGGCCACGAGCATTTGAAACCGTGCAATCTGGTGCTGGCCCGGTTGTCCTTGCCCGTTTACTGCATCCAAACGCAATGAAGACAAAAGGCCTACATCGATGGAGAATCGTGCCTCGATCTTCTTCGCCGTAATCCGCTGCTTCTGGAAGATCGCCTGACCGGAGTCGCTTTCCAGTTGGCCGAAATTGAACTTGACGCCCGGAACGGTTACGCGCTGGCATTGCAGCCCGATGATAGAGCCTGTCAGCGCACGCGGCAAGCGCAGGCCGACGAACTTAATCTGCTCATTCGAAACCTGAAATCCATGAATGAGGGACATGACATCCAGTTCGAAGACAAGCGGGAAAACGTCAGGGATTCGAGCAATCGGCATCGTCGAACCATCGGAAGCCATTCCCAGACTTGTCTTGATGTATTCGGCAAGCGTCTGTTGTTGCCCGTTCGACCCAAATGTCGCTCTTCCTTTGGCCAGGAAATCTGATGCGAATCTATGGCCGTCCAGCGTGGATGCAGTCTTGAAAATCGCGTTGTTCCCGTTGCCGGTCTGCGCCTTCATATACGGCAGCCCTTCGAGCGCCGGTTTGAGAGTGCCCTCATATTTGTTCTCCATGCAGACTTCCTCCAGCCGATTCGCCATCGACGCTTCCGATTCGATCAGGCAGATGAGGCCATCCCTTTCGGCTGGATCGGCGTACAGCACAGGTCCGATGTCCGGGAATCCGGTCGGCTGAATCCTGGGGTCGCCATTCGACGGTTCGAGCTCGGCTGTGATGAATATTCGCCGACACCCGGCTGGAATTGTGAAACCACCGAATGTGAACGGCAAAGGTGAAGAGGAAGTGCTTGCAGATTGATCGTCGTTGGTCATGATATTACCTCGCAATCTTAATCAACTCCTGGCGGGAGTGTAACGCCTTGATAAAGCCGGTAACGATCCTGCCAGCAAAGGGGAATGCACACCGCCGCAGCTAAGCGCCCGGCCATCTGGTGGGCATAAATCGTCGGCGAGATATCCGTATGGGTCAGGTTGATAATATAACGGCCCGCGACCCGCGGCTCCTCTGCGCGAGCCGCGGCACCCCACGGATTCGGAACGCCCCATATGCTGATCCACCGGAGGGCTTCGCTCACCGCAGATGGGAGTGACATGGCCGAACGCTCGCACATCAGCGCAAACGGCTGCTGGCTGCGGCGCTTTTTCCACTGGCTCCGATCATTCCCCTGCCACTCACATTCCAGTTCCAGCAATGTCCGAAGGGCGGCATAATTCATGTCCAGAGACTCCGATTGGTTCTCCATCCGAAACGGTGCGGCTGTCTCATCGAACGAATCCTGCGTATTCTCGGCCTGAGCCGATGCAAAGTGCCAG
Source organism: Bryobacteraceae bacterium (assembly GCA_035294665.1). GTDB lineage: Bacteria > Acidobacteriota > Terriglobia > Bryobacterales > Bryobacteraceae > PSRJ01. The sequence goes on from DATGKM010000073.1 coordinate 5,197, forward strand.
CCGATCAAACTGAGCGCCTCGGTCCACCTCGCGATCAGGAAATCGTCGAGTTCGCCTCGCAAGAAGGCCATCACATCGTCGAGTCGCGCGCCGTGTACCCCGCGCAGAGCGGGAAACTCATCGTCAAGCGAATCGAGGTACCGTCGCCGAAACACAGCCGCGAGATCGCGGCTCAGATCCTCACCGGTCCATACGCACTGCTGGCGTTCACCTTTTTCGGGAAGGTACCATCCTGAGCGCCCGAGTTTGAGCGGCAGCAGCGACCCAAGCGCTGGCTGCGTCGCCGGACGTTCGCCGTTGTCCAGCCGAGGCGATCCGGCGATCGAGGCAAGCGCGCGCGCAATCCGAAAATCAGGCCTCCCGTTCAGTGGACTCAGGAGGTCTGCCCATTCCTTCATTGGAAGGGGTACGAAAAACGAAGCTCTCCCGCCGCGCAGCCTCTCCCTGAACGACTCAGAGGCGCACATCCGGCGGCACGCGCCGAAAATGGCATCGAGGAGTGCCAAGCAGTTGTCCGGAGTCGGCTCGAGCGCTGCCGTCTCCATTGCTTCGTTGATCTCCGTTCGTACTGAATGAGGACTCCGCGAATCCACCTTGTTGCCGCTCCATGCGATTTCGAACTGATCCAGGAACCGGCTGACATCGAGCGGAGCCAGCGCGAGATTCAGCAGCGTGGCGCTGCGGCGCGTATCCTCGAATCCCTCTTCACCTGACTCGTACGCGTTCACATAACGACCGGTGGTAATCCAGGGTACGCGGCTACCCTTCATCTTGAATCGGAACTCCTGCCAACCCGACAACCCAGCATCCACACCTTGGGCGTATAGCGCGCGCACGAACTCGGCGGAGAAGCGCGCATCTTTGCCCGGAAGCCTGGCTTGCGCATCGCCGATGAAACTGGATAGCTCGGCGAAAGTCGTAGGCCGCTGCCAAAACGGCAGCCATAGAGCCGACGCGGTGCCCCTGACATCATTCCCGTCGTCAACCATGTCTTCGGCTGAATCGAAGACAAATGGAAACGCAGCAAACCGCCTAGTGCTCGCTCCAATCGTGCGCGCGGCCGAGCCACGCAGCGCGAATCCTCCCTCGACAGCAAGGACGTAATCCAGTGGATAGAATGGGTACTCTTCCTCGATCCAGCCCGAGCCAATGTTGTAGGACTTTATCGTGTCCGGGAAGAACGGAGATCCTTTCCCTCTTGGTACGGTCGCTCCCTCCTGAAGGACGCCGCACAGTGAGGCGAGTGTATTGAACCGCGCCGCTTCGCGAGACTCCCGAAAGAACACCCAGAAGTTTCGGAACACCTCAGCGTTTCCGGCATCGCCTCTGTTCAGGAATACGGGATTATCGGCGGGTCTGGCCGATGCCCGGGTTGTAAAGATAGCGTCGAACGCTTCGGCCGCGGACTGCGATGACTGGTCCCGGTACTCCTCCAGTAGAACGCGATCATCAGCCGCTTCGTCCTGAAAGCTATCAAAGTACCTTCGACCAAGTTCCAGATCTCGGATAAGGTCGGCGTCATCCGCCATTTCCTTGGCAAGAAGCGCCATCACCGCCTTTTTCCCGCTCTCCTTGATGCGGAGCGATATATTCACGCCCGGCATGGTCAGGCACGCCAAAGCCGATTCATCCATTACGTCGAACTCAAATTCCGGCTTACCGCTTTTGAACTTCTCTTTCACTGGCTTGGTGAACTTGATGGCGTGCTCCAGAATCTCGCGCTTCGCCTCCATCTGCGCGAAAAGCTTCGCGCAAGCCGCCTTGGACCAGGCGATCCGGACCTTATCCTTTGTTCGCCTGACCTCGATATCTTTCGTTGTGGGCAGGCTGCACTGCGGCAACTTTAGCGTGAACGGCTTCTCCGGAAACGTTGCAGTTCCGCCGTCGGCTGGCGGCGGGAACCCGTGCTCCAGAAGAGCGTCTCGGTTTGCCCTCCAATATTCGTTCCAGGGTTCGGGGTCAATACGGAATGCGACTTGCTTTTTCTCGTCCAGACCGCCGCCCGTGTTCCAGGCCGAGAAAACCGGTGTAGGCCGGTAGCGTTTCCCAAAAAACTCTGCGAGTGCTTCAATCGTGGGATATTTTGCGGAGCGCAGAACGAAGCACGCCTGCCCCAGGTCCCACCACCCTTCCGCCTCAGGGTCGCGGTGTTTCTGTTCGGCGCACAGAGCGAGTACGCGCAACAGACCGATAGCCTTGAGATAGTGGCCGAAAATATCGTGCCGACAACCCGTGACGCACAGCGGTTGCATGACTATTTGCCCCCGTCCTTCTGCGGCGGCATCTCCGCACGGATCGACGCCCGAATATCTGCGGCGCGAAACAGCGCCTCGAAAAACGCTAGCCGGAAGGGACCGTAATGATCGAGCAGCCGAAGCACTCCCTTCGTGTAGCTCTCGTTTCCATCGGCATCGCGCCCCATACGCCGGCAGTCGGTTGATAACGCAGCGCAGCCGAGTGACTCGCCATTAATTGTCACCGCTGGGAGTTCGTCACCATCGGAAACTCCCCGTACGGTTTCGGCATCCTTTGGATCTTTCGGCTGTCTCGGAATCTCGTCTCGCAGCACCTTCCTTATGTGACCGTGATGGCTCATGACCAGATATTCAGCCAGCAGGCTTTCAATCGGGCGATTACTCCGGTATGTGCCGTACTCCGACTGGCGAAAGGCAAGGGCCGACGCCACTTCGTGGGCGATGCCAGGTTTGAATGACTCGCGCAGAGCCCGGATTTCCCTTTTCAGCGCGTAGCCGGTGAACTTCGGCGTGCCATCGCCATTCAGCTCTTTCAGCCTTGGGCTATCGGACAACGAGAACTTCGCGAGCGGGAGAAATTCTTCACGGATGGCAATTCCGGCCGCTTCAAGTGCCTGACTGGCCGCACAGCGCCAAGATCGGTGGTTCTTCCCCGTGTCATGCCAGCGGACGCCCCGCAGCGCAGCAGTTTGCTCATGTTTCGATAGGCCGGCTCCGTTCAACGCCGCCACAATGTTGACCCACTCGAACTCAACTTCTGCCGTATGTTGCGCGATCGAGCGCCAGCCGTGGCTGAGGCTGGAGAGCATTTCCTCGTCAGACGGCATATCTCCCAGTTCGTAAACGCTTGCGACCGGCTTATCGTCCTCGCTGCCGGTCCAACCCAGTTTTAACCGATACCCGCCAGCCGCCTCAGGGAGCAGGATGGTCATTCCGGGCACGATGTCCAGTGCGCCAACGCTTGCCCATCCCGCGTCTTTTCCTCGCCACAACCAGCCCTTTGACAGGACTGCCCGCGATTCACCGGCTTTGCCGATAGGGACGGGGCACAGCTCTTGACTCTGGAAATCGGGCCAGAACCGGGGCATCTCCCCGAGAGCCGATCCCGGCCATTCCCGCCACGCGACGTAGATGTCGGTCTCCGGATCAAGTCCCCGCACGAAAGGCGATACGTCCGTGAAGCCGAGTGAAAGGTTGGAGTCGCTATCGAAGAAGTCGAGCAGTTCGTGACGCTGAAGGGAATACGGCGAGCGATCGATTGAGGCGGCAATATCCCCGCTGATCCCTTCCAGTGCCGCGGGCGATGCGTCGCCCGTTAAACCATTCAAGCTCGCCCAGGCGCTGTCGCACTTAGCTTTGGCGTAGGGTAGGTACTTCTGATCCGCCTCTTCCTTTTTCCTCTTCGAAGCAGGGTCAGGAGCGTCGATGCCGATGACAATCGCGAGGGGGAAAAACCCATACCGTGCCTGGCCGTCGTAGCCGAATTCGCCCTTTCGGTTAAGCCGCCCGAATCGTTGGACCAAGCACGCAAGCGGCGCAATCTCCGTCCATAGAATTGCGCTGGACAGGTCGACCCCAGCTTCAATTACCTGAGTTGCGACGATGATCTGCCCGGACGATTTGATTCCGGAATTGGCCAGCTTATTACGCTGCTCCCGCCGTTCTGCCGATCGAAAACGTGAATGCATCAGGAGCGGTTCAATATCCTCGCCTTGCAATCGAGCTTCAATGGCCTTATAGACCGCTACCGCTCGATCCACAGTGTTGCAGATGATCAAGGTTCGGCGAGGCACGTGAGGAGGTGCATCAGCACCCTCTAAATCGCGCACCATCCCCTTGTGTTTTTCAACAATGTCGTCGATCAACGCTGAAGACGGCGCATTTTTACGATCTCCGAAATTCCACTCTTTCTGAAGGTCCAAGCGTTTCGTAGCCAGCCGCCGTTCCGCAATGGTTCCAGTACGCACGCCTTTCTCACTGGGCGACAGCTCAATAAGAAACGAGTCGGGGCGCGGCACGCCGCGCCAGTCCCGTGTGATCAGGTGTTCCGGATTCGCCGTCGCGGAAGCATACCAGGTTACGGAGCGTCCGTCGGGATACGCGCCGAATCTCTCGACGGACGGAGCCGTTGGGTTGAGCCGAAATGCTTCAAGCTGGCATGCCGTCGAGAGGCCGGGGCCCATCAGTTGAATTTCGTCCAAGACCCACAAGCAGTCATTGTTCAAAAGCCCAAACTGGATCGGCCACCGGTAACGGCTCATTCCGTATCCACGATTCAGCGCGCGGCTGAGCAGCATGTCCTGCGTGCCGATCAAAACCGCCAACCGTTCGGGGTGTAGGTCCCACTCGTCCGTCTCTTCGCCGCCCATTAGAATATGGATTCCAACGCTCCCGGCCAACCCGAGGGTCTTCACCCAGTTGCCGGTATGTTCCGCTGTTTGCTCAACCAACGTCCGCATCGGCAAGCAATACACGAGGCGACATGGCCATTCTCGTTTGAGCTCAACACGATTCCACAACCAGGCCAGAACGACCGCAGCAGTCTTTCCCAATCCTGTTGGGATATTAATCAGCTGAGAATCGCAATTTTTTCCGCAGTTACCGCCAGAGAGCACCCGCTGGTATTCGAATGGGGCATACCCGGTGGCATTAGAAAAGTACTGGTCGAATCCCGAACTCAACTCTGGACTCCGCGCGCACGAAATAATGTCTGTTTATCCACAAACCAGATTTCAGAATGTAGCATGTTTCCGGACAGGAGCGCTCAGCGCCCGCGAGAGAGATCTCGATGCCGTCCTCGCGACGGTTGACTGCGCTCCGTAATCTCGCCAGCCGCGCGAGCCAGGGTCGCTTGATATCTTCCCAGCCACCCGCCCCAACCGTCCTCCGTTGGAATGATTCCCCGCTTCAGCAGCGCTCGCGCATTTTCCCCCAGCATGGCGCGGTTATTGAGCACTTTCTCGGAATCGCCGAGGTCCTGCACCTGCACGAAAGATCGGCCATTCGCCGATATCCTCCGCAGTCGAAGGTAGGAATTGGTCCGCAGGCCGCCGTCGGCGCGGAGCAGTTCCATCTCCGGCGTGTAGTCAATATAGTGGACCTTCGCATCCGTTCCTTCGAGCATGAGATAGCTGCGCCCGGTCTGCTCGTCCTGCCCGTGAACCAGTATCCGGCCTTCCGCCGACGTGAACGCGTTCAAATCGAGAACCTCGATGGGCAACCGGTCGTCCGATATCGGCACACCGTGCGCCGCCAAAGTCTTCTGCCGATCGGCCGCACGCTGCATTGCCCGCAGTACGTCTTCAAAATCCCGGCGCACATGCCAAGTGTTCGACCGTCGCAATTCTGCGAGTCCCATCCGCTGCAAGACGGGCAGGCGGGCGAGAACGTTCGCTTCAGTGGGATTCTTGACAACTATGGAACCGGTCGAGTCCGGCTCCTGCGTGTCGCGTTCCGCCGAGCGGATTATCGCCCGGTCCAACGAGGTGAACCGGTGTCCACTAATCTCACGCCGTTCCGCTTCCGCGGCATCATATTGGGTGCGATATCCGAGTTGGCGCGTGCAAAGGTCGGCGGCGATGTCGCGGATGCCGTGCTTCAAATATTTCCGCTTGAAGAGGAGACTCTGCCCGTCGTTCCTGATGCCACGGACGACGATATGCACGTGGGGGTGCTCCGTATTGTGATGCGCCACGGCGACCCATTCGAGGTCTGTCCCGGAATCCTCTGCGATCCGATCAATCATGTCCCGTGTGAGCCGCTGCAGATCGATCCGTTCGCCGAATTCCGGCGAGACGATTACCTTCCAAATCCGCGGATCACCTGACGCCTGCCAGCGTTCGAGTTCGCGGGCAACGTCGACATCCGAACGATTACTATTGAATCCAACCTCGCTGCCCTTGTCCGCGGTGGCACTATCGCGGACAAGATAGCGCCCGTGAGCCTTCCACTGCCCGCGCGTTCGATTCTTGAGATATGTAACCCGAACCGCGCAACGTTGACGATATGGCGTGCCACCGCCGCTCTCTGGGCCGCGTGTCTTGCCCAGCTTCCGCATACCGCGCGCGTAGTGCATAACGAGCCGGTATGCTCCCGACCAGCCGGCATCCTCGCATCGCGAAACGCGAGGCTTGGCCGGACTAATCCGGACTGGACGATCATCATCGCGGAGGATCATGGCGGAGGAGATCCATCGCGGCTCGGAACTCGCCCGACATTCCGGCGGCGGCAGACTGGATGAGCCGGTGATAGCGCTCCCTTGCGAGCGCGACAGCTTGTGGTCTGGCATCGGCGGGCGGTTCCGGTACGCAGGTCAGGACAGTCTTGCTCAGCGCCTCCACCAATGCGAATAGCGCCTGAACTGCGCGGCTGAGGCGCAGATTCTCACTCGACAGCCGGTCGAAGCTGCCACTGATCCGCTCCTCGATACCGATTAGTTCCTCCCGTCCATGAAGCTCATTCCGGATCGCCGTTCGAATGAACGCGCTCGGGCTGGAATACCCCCTTTTCTTGGCCGTTTCCTCAATCTCGCGCTGATCCTCGGCGCTGACTCGGACCGCGATCCGGGCGCTTCTGATCCTGGCACCATGGTTCTCCACAAATAAGGCCTCTATATACTAAGGGATTCTCAGAAGCATTTAGGGACGGCGCTCGGGCGATTTTTTTACGAGAATCAGCGCGTCGAACAAGTGTCGAACCCCGGCGTCAACCTGTCGGACAGCCCAAGCCGAGCATCAACCGCACGCTGCAGGCGAAAAAAGGCAACCACGTCGGACATTTCCTTTATGTTCCACTACCAGTCTTTCGCGGCCAGAAACAGGTCTGTGCGGGCCGGGTGCTGTCGCAAATCGTCGCAAGCTGACGCAATCTGCCGCGGTTGTTGAATTCTGTTGAATATTGCCGTATTTTGCCGCGAACTGTCGTAAGCTGTCGCAAACCGTCGCGGCTGGCGAGTTTCTCACCAAAAACCTGGCTCCCACCGTCCCTTACCCCCACCTGAGAATCCCTTAGTAATTAGGGGGTATTTTTGTCTGGAGCGCATCAGACGGAGGACGACCGAGACTGGACCGCCAACGCTCGTTCCCGCCTCGCGCGACGCCGCGCGGAAAAGCCGTCGACCAAAGCGGCGCAGATCCGAGCGCTGTGGCCGGATATCGAAGCCGCGCTCGGGGTTGGCCAGAGCATGAAGACAATCTGCGCCTGGCTGGCGGAAGACGCTGGGATCACCGTTAGCGTTACCAGCCTGACGTCGTACGTCAGTCGCATCCGCCGACGTGAAAACACAACGCCAGATCCGGAACGCGTAACCGCGCCCTCGGCTCGCGTGCAATTGCGATCAAGCCCGACTGCTCCAGAGCCAGTCTCCGCGATCGTCCGCACGGAGACCCCTATTCGCAACTCTGACCCACTGGCCAACTATCGCGCGAGCGCGGCGAAGCGGCCCGGTTTCAATTATCGCCCGGCCACTCCAGAAGACGAGAAAAATCTGTTTTGAAGCCATGACACCGACGCTTGATCTCCCCCAATTTGAGCCATTGTTAGATACGCAGAAGGCCGCGGCGTTGCTCGGCATCCACCCGAAGACGCTGCAAAAGCTGGCGCGCTCAGGAACCGTCCCGTGCCATCGAATCGGCGACCTCTGGCGCTTCCGCGCGTCCGAACTGGACACGTGGCTTCGCACCGGGCTAAACTCGAAACCGCCACTCGTGCCGTGACAGGAGAACACCTTGTTTACGCGCACACGATATCAGAACGGAAGTCTTCGAGTGAAGAAGAGAGGAAACGGTCTAAAAGTATGGGAGTTTAGGTATTACGAACCCCTACCCGAGGGGAACGGGCGAGTTTTGCGCGCCGTCACCGTGGGCATGCTTCAGGAGTATCCGACTGAAGCTGCGGCCCGCAAATCGGACGCGGTGCAATCGATCATTCTGCGGATCAACGCGGAGCACACGCTCGGGCCTGTGACGGCTTCAACCGTGGCAGCGTTGATCGCGCGCTACGAGGAGGAAGAGCTGCCAGCACGCTACTCAACGCGGGCATCCTACCAGTCGTACCTGGACAATTACATCCGTCCGCGTTGGGGGGAGGCTGCCATTGCCAGCGTCAAGGCGATGGCGGTTGAGGATTGGCTGAAGCGTCTTACGCTGGCGCCGAAGACGCGTGGGCACATCCGGTCGTTGATGTCCACGCTGTTCAAGTGCGCTCAGCGATGGGAACTCGTGGAGGCTAATCCGATGCAATTGGTCCGGGTGAAGAATGTCAGCAAGCGTTTGGAAAGACCGTCGGTGCTCACTGCGGAGGAATTTCACAAGTTGCTGCCGCACATTCGGGAGCCGTACCGGACCATGGTCTTGATCGCGGGTTGCCTCGGATTTCGGGCCAGCGAGATTGTTGGCCTTCAGTGGGGCGATTTCGATTTCGAGAGATCGACGCTGCTGGTTCAACGAGGCGTCGTGCACGGTCGGGTGGACGATGTGAAGACCGAGTACTCGCGCGATGTGGTGCCGATCGCTCCGGAGCTGGCGAAGGAGTTGTTAGCCTATCGGGATCGCTGCTGTCCAACGAAAGAGGGCTGGTTATTCGCGAATCCCGCCACGGAGAAGCCGTACCATCAGGAGGAAATCCAGAAAAAGCACATTCGACCGGCGGCGAAGGCAGCGGGCATCGATTGCAAAATCGGCTGGAAAACGTTCCGGCACAGCTTTCGCTCTTGGCTCGATCAGACGGAAGCGCCAATCGGAGTCCAGCGCGAGTTGATGCGTCACGCCAGCATTCAAACGACGATGAACGTGTACGGGAGGGCAATGACCGACAGCAAAAGAGAAGCACACAAGAACGTTGTTCAGATGGTCCTGAAGGCGGAACCGCAGGCAACCGCCGCGGCATCCGCAGAGAAAAACCACGAGAGAACTGCTTAACGTGGTCTAAAGTGGTCCCGAGATTTGCGCCGGAAGCTCGTAACCTCTTGAAAGGATTGGTTGCGGGGGGTGGATTTGAACCACCGACCTTTGGGTTATGAGCCCAACGAGCTACCAGACTGCTCCACCCCGCAATCACATCGTAACGTACGATACGGTGGAGGTCAAATGGACCACTCGCAGAGTTTGCCGGCGCGGCAAACCTGTCGACTCCAACCTGCTCACAGCACCCTTTTGAAAAGCTTTCCCACGCCCCTTACGATTTTGCCGGTTCCTTTCGCGCTGCCAACGGTCACGTCTTTCCCAGTTCCCACCGCGCCTTTGCCGACCGAGCCGGCCGCTTCCACGGGATGCAACGTGACTAGATCGGCCGCGCCCTTCCCCACTCCTTTGGCAGCGCTGCCTGCCCCCTTGGCGGCGCCCTTGCCGATATCCCCCGCTCCCCCGCCAATTTCTTTGCCGGCTCCCTCGGCATGCATCGAAAACGCCAGCGCCAAGCCGAGTCCCAACCGTAAGAGGATCCCCCGCGTACTCATGAATTCCTCCTTCCTTTCCGTTTGCAAATGAACTTCCACTCCCGGCGCTTACGCCAACACGCCCCCCGGGCGCAACTCTTCCAGCTTCTCCGACAAAAAGCGAAGAATCGCCTTCGCATCCGTTTCACCGTTCAGCGGGAGCATCAGCACACCGGCGGGCGTAAACTGCGCACCCCTGGTGCGGCCCACGATGTTCATGAGCCGCGCCGGATCCACGCGTGTCTTCGAATGAAACTTGACGTTCAACACGTTGTGCCGTCGGTCAATCACTTCGATACCGATCTGCTCGGCTGCCGTTTTGAGCGCGGAGTACTCGATCAGGTTTCGCACCGCCTCCGGGACCTTGCCATAACGGTCCTCCAGATCCTTTTCCGCGCGTTCGCGCGCCGCCGCATCAGCCGCGTTGGCAATCTGCCGGTAAGCGCGTAGGCGCTGATTTTCGTCGGCAATATAATCGGCCGGGATGCGGATGTCCAGGCCAAGATTAAGCGCGGAGTGAATCTCCGGCGCCACTTCCTCGCCCTTCAGTTCCCGCACCGTCTCATCCAGCAGGCGCACGTAGGTGTCGAAGCCAACCGTGTTGATGTGCCCGTGCTGCTCTCCTCCCAGAAGGTTCCCCGCCCCGCGCATTTCCAGGTCGAGCGCGGCGATTTTAAAGCCCGCGCCCAAGTCGCTGAACTCCTTCAATGCGGCCAGCCGCTTGCGCGCCACCTCGCTCAGTTCCGTGTCCGGCGGCACCAGCAGATAAGCGTATGCGCGGCGGTTGGAACGGCCCACCCGCCCGCGTAACTGGTACAGTTCGGAAAGCCCGTAGCGTTCGGCATTCTCCACAAACATGGTGTTCGCGAGCGGAATATCCAGGCCGTTTTCGATGATGGTGGTGCACACCAGGATGTCGAACTCGTGCCGCATGAATTGCAGCATGGTCTTTTCCAGTTCAGCCTCGCTCATCTGCCCGTGGCCCACGCCGATGCGCGCCTCCGGCACCAGTTCCTGAATCATGGCGGCACGCTGCCAAATCGAATCCACGCGGTTGTGCAGGAAATACACTTGCCCCCCGCGGCCCAGTTCGAGTTCGAGTCCCGAGCGGATCAACTTGGAATCGAACGGCGCCACCACGGTGTGAATCGCCAGGCGGTCCTTGGGCGGCGTCTCGATCACAGACATATCGCGCATCCCCAGCAACGACATGTGCAAGGTGCGTGGAATCGGCGTAGCGCTCATGCTGATCACGTCCACCGTCTGTTTCAGGTGCTTCAACCGTTCCTTGTGCGTCACCCCGAAGCGCTGCTCTTCATCTACGATCACCAGCCCCAGATCGCGGAAGACCACGTCTTTGGAGAGCAGCCGGTGGGTGCCGATGGCCACATCCACTTTCCCTTCCGCCAGATCCGCTAATCCCGCTTTCAGTTCTTTCGGTGAGCGGAAGCGGCTGAACATCTCCACTCGCACCGGGAAGGGCTGGAAGCGCCGCTTGAATGTCCCAAAGTGCTGGAACGCGAGCACCGTCGTGGGCGCCAGCACGGCCACCTGCTTGCCATCTCCCAGCGCTTTAAACGCGGCCCGCATCACCACTTCGGTTTTGCCGAAGCCGACATCGCCGCACAGCAGCCGGTCCATCGGCTGCGGGCTTTCCATATCCCGCTTGATGTCCTTAATAGCGGCGAGTTGGTCTTTGGTCTCCGTGAATTCGAAGGCATCTTCGAATTCACGCTGCCAATTGCTGTCCGGCGAAAACGAAAACCCTTCCGCCATTTTGCGCGCGGCGTAGAGCTTCAAAAGCTCGTCCGCCATATCGCGCATTTTCGCCTTGATGCGCGTTTTGGTGCGGCTCCAGGTGGCGCCCCCCATGCGGTCCAGCGCGGGTTTGGCTTCGCCGGCCGCGCGGAAGCGCTCGATCAGGTCCATGCGCGCCAGCGGCACGTACAGCCTGGCGCCGCCCGCGTACTCGAGCAGCATGTAATCGCCCTTGGCTTCGCCCTGTGCAATTTCCCGTAGCCCGAGGTACTGCGCGATGCCGTGCTCGGCATGGACCACGTAATCGCCCGGCTTCAAGTCCACCAGGCTCGAAGAAAACGCGGCCATGGCGGACTTCGCCGAAGGCGCCCGTGCCATCTCCGAGGTCTCGAACAGGTCCTCGGAACCGAACACCACCAGCCCGGCATCCTGAAACGCCGTCCCGTGCCGCACCAGCCCTTTCACCAGGTACACGCTCGAGACCGCGCCGGCCATGTAGGCTCGCTCGGCCAAATATGCGGGCGTGGCATCGCCCCGGTCCACGCCAAGCTGGTAGGCGATCCCGTATTCGTTCAGGATGTCCGCCATGCGTTCTACTTCGCCGCTCGTGGAACCGAAGAACGCCACCCGCTGCCCGGCTTGGACCAGGTTGCGCGCTTCCGCCGTGGCCACCTGCATGTTGCCGTGAAACGTCATCGCCGGACGCGTCGCGATATGCAGATTCTGCCTTTGCAAATCCTGACCTGCGACGGCGCCGGAAAGAACCGGCTCGCTCCAGCTAATATCCAGTTCTTTCAGGTCCAGACGTGCCGATTGCCCGCACTGCGCCGCAAACTCCTCCCAACCAAAGTAGAGCTTCTCCGGTTCATAAGCCGGCGAGCGCTCGATCTGCTCGAGCCGCTTCCAGAACCGCTCCGCCGCGGCCCTTACCTGATCGGGTTCGTCCAGAATGACGATCGGGTTTTCCACCAGCGAGAACACCGGCGAATTCCGCGGCTCCACCATTCCGGCCAGCAACTCCCAACCGGGAAAGGGTTCGCCCGGAGGTCCCGAAGCATCCAACAGTTCGTGCAGTTTCCCCAGCAACGCGCGGGACCGCTGATATTCCGTCAGCGGCAGCAGTGTGCATTCCTCGATCTTCATCACCGAGCGCTGCGATTCCACGTCGAAGCGGCGGATGGATTCCACCAAGTCCCCGAACATATCGATGCGAACCGGTTTCGGGGCTTCCGGAGAAAAAACGTCCAGGATGCCGCCGCGCACCGAGTATTCACCTACCATTTCCACCGGTTCGCGCCGCTCGTAGCCGATACTCTCCAGGTGCGCCAGCACGTCTTCGAGCGGCAGTTCGTCATTGGTTTTCAAGCGCAACGCCAATTGCCGGTAATAGCCGCCGGGGGCGATGCGCTGCAGCGCGGCGGGCACGGGCAGAATCGTGATGGGAACGCGCCCGGCTGCCAGGCGCCACAAGGCAATCGCCCGCTGTTCCAGTATCTCGGCGTGCGGCGAAAGATTTTGCAGCGGCAGCACATCCAAAGCCGGTAGAAGTTGCGGCCCATTGCGTTCATCGCCCGCCAGCAGCGAAAAGAATGTCTCCACTGCCTCGGCCAGCGCTTCGGCCTGCTTGTTGCCGTCCGCCACCACCACGAGCGGCCGGTTCGTGTGATGCCACAGCAGCACCGTGTACACAGATTTCGCCGTCGTGGTCAAACCGGAAAGCGACGTGGACGCCGGGCCCGCCGCCGACTGGAACGCACCCAGGCGGCGCACAGCATCCTGAAATGCAGGATGCTTTGCTAAATCCAGGAAGAGATCGCGAACGGCCGGATTAATCAAGGTGGTTAATCAAGATGGCTGAATCAAAACTGCGAAGAGAGAATCTTTTTTATTATCGCAGTCGTCGAGTGGCCCGGCTCGAGAGCTATGGTGAGCACGCGTCCTCCCGCCGCTTCGACTTCCTCTTTGCCGGCGATGAAATGCGTCCAGTCCGCCCCTTTGATCAGTACGTCCGGCAGCAACTCGGCAATCAGTTGGCGAGGCGTATCCTCGTCGAACAGCACCACCGCGTCCACCGCGGCAAGCGCCAGCAGCATTTCCGCGCGCTCGCATTGGTTCGTTACCGGCCGTCCGGCTCCCTTCGATCGGGCCACGCTGGCATCCGTGTTCAGTCCGACAATGAGAATGTCCCCCTCCGATTTCGCCTCCTCGAGCAGACGGATGTGCCCAGGATGCAGCAGGTCGTAGCAGCCGTTCGTAAACACCACCCGTCTGCCTTGCTGTTTCCAAATGGCGCGTTGGCGCAATATTTCGGCGCGGTTGTGCATGAGTGCTGTAATCCAGCCTATCAGCGTCGCGCTTACCGTGCGTGTGAATACATACGCCGCCCCCTTGCACAGGCTTCCGCAACAGGAGTATAGTTGGCCGAGTAAGCTGTTTTTTCGGGGAGGTATTATGAAAAAAACGTTGGCACTCATCGGCCTGGCGGCGGGTCTTTCCGCCACGGCTTTGGCCGCGGACGTTACCGGATACATCATTGACCAGAAATGTTCCGGCGTGAAGAGCATGCGCGGCGATGCGGATTGCGCGAATAAATGCATCAAAGCCGGTTCGCCGGCGGTCCTCGTGACGGACGAAGGCAAAGTCTACAAAATCGCCGAGCAGGACAAAGTCATTCCCGATGCCGGTAAGAGAGTGACCCTCACGGGCAAGCTGAGCGGCGATACCATCAACGTTTCGCAGGTCAAGGTCCTCTGAAAAGACCGGATCAAAATACTTTGATGCGAAGGTATTTCTGGGGGTTCTCGCGGAAGTCCCGCAACGTATTTTGTAGCTGCGTCGCGAGGCCGGTCAGGTTGTCGTACATCTGAGAAGTGCTGAGTAGTGGGCTCTCTTCGATCTGATCCACTGTGCGGATCAGAGATTGCAGTTCACGGCCCCAGTTCGCATACATTTCGTCCGATTGGATCAATGGGGCGGTCCTCACCCGTTGAATGGACTGCTTCAGATTGCCCACGGTCCGCAGCAACCGCTCATATTGCGTGTCCGTCCGCAGCATCTTGCCCGCCCCAACACGGCCCGATTCGATAGCGTCCAGCGCTTGGTTCACCGCCTGCAGAATTTCCTGAATCCGGCGGTAATCGTCGCCGGTATAGAGCCACCTTCCGGCCGGGTTGCCCGGTTTGCGCAGGCTCGAAAGATCCCGCTCAAAACCGCCAATCTCCATTCGCGCCTGGTTCCAGAGATCGTCGCTCAGGAGCAACTGCCCGGTGGGATTCTTGCCTTGCTCGATCTGGTCAAGAAGCGCGCTCACGATCCGTAGCTGCTTATTGAATTGCTCCAGGTCGAGTGTCTGAATCAGTTCCGGCTGCGCCCGAAACGGAATCGTCGAATACGGCGCGGCCGGCGGGCCGCCGGTTCCGCGCACGATGTTGATGTACTTATCGCCCACCGCCGTTTCCGTTTCGATCTGCGCATAAGAACCCGCCGGAATCGCAGGCAAATAGCGTGTCTCGATCTGCAACGTGAGCTTCACCACCCGGTCCGGCTGATTCGAACCCGACAGAGCCACCGACTGGATTTTACCCACATCGATCCCGTTCACCCGCACCGCCGATCCGGAGGACAAACCCGTGGCATCGGGAAGATTGAGATACAGGGTGGTTTTGGACTGAAACAGCGTGCCACCCGTGAGCAGGAAAACCAGGACGGAAAGAATCGATAGTGCCGCTACCGCGACAAACACCACGCGGATCTTAGCCCAACTGATCTGGCGGGCCGAAGGCATCGAAGCCTCATAATAGCAAGCCTGTCCTCTGCACCCGCGGATCCGCTACGCCAGTTCCATTGCGGCTCCTAACTCCTGGCTCCTGACTTCCTCAGGT
This sequence comes from Bryobacteraceae bacterium, assembly GCA_035294665.1. Lineage (GTDB taxonomy): Bacteria > Acidobacteriota > Terriglobia > Bryobacterales > Bryobacteraceae > PSRJ01. The sequence goes on from DATGKM010000073.1 coordinate 20,523, forward strand.
TTTGAATTTGATTTGGTTTTCTCCGCGTCTCTGCGCCTCCACGGTGGAAATTGCCTGCTTTCTACCCAACGCCGCGCGCGCCAGAATACACGATTTCTCCACAGCCGAGAGCCGCACCCTTCGCGTGAACACGTCGTAATTCACCGCCTCGATCCGGTCAAGCAGCCGCGAATAGATCGCAATCAGGGCCCAGAGCGATGGCCGGCTGCGCGGATGCACCAGGTCGAGCAGCGGCATGGATTCTTCGTAGTACGCGCGTGCCCGGGCTGCTTCGAAGCGCATCAGCCGCAGGAATGGCTCACTCAGGTTCCCCGCGCTCAGGTCTTTTTCGCTCACGCCGAATCGCTCCAGGTCTTCCCGCGGCAGATAGATCCGGCCCATTCCCGCGTCCTCTTTTATATCGCGCAGAATGTTAGTAAGCTGAAACGCCACCCCGCACTTTTCCGCCAGCGGCAGCACCGAGCGCGTATCAAAGCCGAAGATGTGGACAATGGTGAGCCCCACCACCGACGCTACCTGGTAGCAATAGCGGTAGAGTTCGTCGAAAGTCGCAATGCGCCGCGGCTCCAGGTCCGACGCCACACCCTCGATCATTTCCCGGAAATATTCCTGCGGAATGCCAAACCGCCGGACCGTGTGGTGAAATGCGGGCCACACCGGATGACCGCTGAACCGGCCTTCGAGCGCGTCCTCCAACTGTTCCCGCCAGCGCTCGATCGCCGCCCGCGTAGCCCCCGGCTCGTCGCTCAGGTCGTCGCAGTAGCGCATGAAGGCATAAATCGCGCACATGCTCGCGCGCTGCTGCGCCGAAAGCAGCAGGAAAGAATAGTAGAAGTTCTTCGCCCGCTTCCGCGCCACCCCCCGGCAGTAGTCGTACGACTGGTCGATTTCGGCCTGCATGGCGGAGCGTTTCATCGAGCGCGCGCAAGCGCCAGCCGCGCGAGCGATCCCAGCAGCAGCCATACGCGTTCCATCTTTGAAACCGCCGGCCGCGCCCGCAAGACGTCATACTCCTGGCCTTCTATCTTGTCGAGGATGCGCATCCCACCCCGGCTGAACAGGTCGATATCGAGTGCCAGTCTGCGATCCACCATGCGCGCCAGCGGCAGCCCCTCCTCGAAGAACTGCCGCGCCTTGGCCACAATCTCCCGCATCACCTTGCGAAAAGCCGGTGAATCGTGCCGCGCAAACAGCTCTTCTATCGAATAACCGTGCCGCTCGATGATCTCGAGCGGAATGTAGACGCGGTCCTTCAGCAGATCGACGGTCACATCCTGCCAGAAGTTGGTAAGCTGTAACGCCGTGCAGGTCGCATCCGAGAGCCGCTGACGTTCCGGATCGCTGTACCCGCACAAATACAGCACCAGCCGCCCTACCGGGTTCGCCGAATTCCGGCAATATCCAAACAACTCGTTCCACGTGCGGTAACGTGTCACGGTCTGGTCTTGCACGAATGCATCGATCAAATTGGCGAACGGCTCGCGCGGAATCCCGTACCGCTCCACTGTTCCGCGGAGAGCCACGAAGACCGGATGCGCCGCGCGTCCGGCATACATCGCGTCGAGTTCCGCGCGCCACCAATCCAGCAGACGCAGACTTTCCGTACGGTCTCCGATTTCATCGCCCAGATCGTCGGCCCACCGGCAATACGCGTATACGTTGTAAAAATCCTGGCGCAGCCGTTTGGGCAACAGGAAACTCACTACGTGAAAATTTTCGTAATGGTGCGTGGCCAGCCAGTGGGTGTAGGCGCGGGCCTCATCCACGGTGAAGGCATGCTGCAGGGCCTCTGTACTGCGTACAAACTCAGCGGGAGATAACACAAAAATGCGGCAGGCGCTTCCGCCTGCCAACCGCGCGGAGCGGGGCCCCGCCCTCCTGCCTCCGGCTTCCTCGCTCCTGGCGCCTCACGGTAATATCGCCGTTTTCAAATGCCCGTTGTGACTCATCAGGTGGCGCATCACTTCCAGCAGGTTGGCGAGAGGCTCCTCCCGGTTCACGAAAAACGAAGCCGTGATGTGCCCCGCGCAAATCAGATCCAGCGCTTTGCGGATGTATGCCGGGGTGTGATGGAAGGTCGCCTTGCAGGTGATCTCGGAGTAGTGCAGCAGCGCCGTGTCCAGGCTGACCTTGCTGTCGTTCGGGCACCCCCCGAAGAAGTTGACCGTGCCGCCGCGCCGTACCATGTCTACGGCCCAGTGCCACGTCTGCGGCCTGCCCACCGCTTCAATTGCCACGTCCACGCCCCGGCCCGATGTAAGCTGCCGGATGGCCGGGACCGGATTCGAGTCGGCCGGCGCCTCGATCAACTCGTCCGCTCCCAGCGCGGCCGCGCGGCTCATCTGCGTCTTCCGCCGCCCGATGGCAATTACCCGGCAGCCGTACAGTTTCGCGATCTTTACGAACATCAGGCCAATTGGCCCCAGGCCGATAATGCCAATGGTTTCGCCGGCCTTGGGCGCGGTCTCTTCAAAACCGCGCAGCACGCAAGCCAGCGGCTCTACCAGTGCCGCGTCATGATAGGTGACGTGTTCGGGAATTACGTACGTGTTCCGCTCCACGATGCGTCCCGGAATCCGAATGTATTCCGCGTACGCGCCGTTGTTGAACAGCAGGTCTTCGCAAAGGTTCTCAAGCCCGCGCTGGCAGAAGAAGCAGTCGTTGCAGGGCGCCGAATTGGCCGCAACCACACGCTGGCCGATCCGAAACTTCTTCACCTTCCCGCCCACGGCCACCACGTCCCCGGCTAGTTCGTGGCCGAATACCGCCGGCGGCACGATCATGCGCGCGTGATAGCCGCGCTTGAATACCTTCACATCCGTTCCGCAGGTCAACGCCACCTTTACGCGCACCAGAATGTCGTCGATTCCGATGTTGGGAACGGCTACCGGCTCCACCTGCAAGTGCTCTTTGCCGTAAAGCACGGCAGCCATCATCTGGCTATTCACTATACCCACCTCTGTGGCTGAACGATTATTTTCAACGATTTAGGCCCTGGATGCAATGCTAATTCAAAACCTGAACGGATTTTAACCAAAGGCAAGCGGTGCGAAATCAATCCCTCCAAAGGTAGTACACCCGAAAATACCAGATCGGCCGATTCTCTCTGCAGATCTACCGATGCACTATAGCAGCCGAATAACATCCTTTCCTGCGCGCAGATCTCGGCGCCGTTTGCCTCAATACGTTCCGCCGAAGAAGTTTGCGCAAAAAGGAGTATTCTCGCTCCCGGCCGCGAACAATTTATGGCCTGCTGCACAATTCCCGGAACGCTCGCTGCCACGATCACCAAGTCGGCGCCACGCTGCCCTGTCCGTTTCTTCACCTCCGCGGGCAAATCCGCGGTTCGCGGATTCCACGCAAATTCCGCTCCGCAACGCTCCGCAAAAGCCAGTCGCTCCGGGATCGTATCCGTCACCGCTACCCGCGCCCCCGTGCGGTGGCAGAGCATGGTGAACATCAATCCGATGGGCCCCTGCCCCAGCACGAGCACGAAATCGTCCGGTTGCGGATCGCACTGCACAACCGCCTTCAGGCAGGTGTTCAACGGCTCGACCAGGGTGGCACGCTCGAAGGAAACATCTTCCGGAATGCGCTCCACGCCGCGCTCTACAATCCAATCCATCACGCGCACGTATTGTGCAAAGCCGCCTCCGGCGGGCTCGAATCCTGCCGTCACGCCGATCCTTTTATACACCGGGCATTGGGCGTACAACTTGCGATCGCAATAAAAACAATTCGAGCAAGGAATGTGGTGGAACGCTACCACCCGGTCTCCTATGCCGAACTTCGTTACGCCCTGGCCGGCTGCCGCCACTACGCCCGCTGTTTCATGTCCAAATATCCGCGGAGGCGGAAGCAGGTTGTGCTCGATCTTCTTGAGGTCCGTGTGGCAGATCCCGCAGGCTTCCACCCGTACCAGAATCTCTCCCGGGCCAATCTCCGGCGTCGCGACTTCTTCCACCTCAACCTTGCCCGCCCCGCGGTACACGGCGGCCTGCATCGTGGCCGGAATCGCGCATTCGTCCTGTTGCCGCACGAGCGGCTCAGAATTTACAATCGGCAAAAAATTCTCCCAGGGTATTAGCGGCCCGAATACAATTGCCCCGCAACCGGAGTAGCTCCGGAAACCGGACCGCCGGACGGCTCAGAGCATGTCTGAAAATACGCATTGTAGCGAACTGTCCATCCTCGCGCAGAGCCGCATTGAAGTCGTTCGCCATATCTTCGCCCGCCAGGTCGGTAACCGCGCGCGCGCAGTAAAAAGGCACGCCCAGCGCTTCCGCCCGCTCCGCCACTCCCGCCGCTTCCATTTCCACCACCGTTGCCCCTTGCTCGCGCAGCTTCGTTTTTTCCGCCGCCGTTTGCACCACATGATCCACCGAAGCCACCACCCCTCGCACACAATTGCGCGCGCTCGCGAACGGCTGTGTAGCGTAACTGCGATGCGCCGCCTTCACGCAGGTGCCCACGACAAGCTGCCCGATCTCCAAATCCGTATCGAGCGCCCCGCAAAAACCGGTGCTCACCACCGCATCCGGCCGAAATACCGCAGCCATGGCATCAACTGCCTGCGCTGCACGCTTCGCCCCAACCCCGTTCGCGGTGATTACCACTTCATGTCCATTCATCCGCCCCGCCCGCGTCCAGATTCCTGACGCGCCCCTTCCCGGCGGCTCCATAGCCCCGGCTTTCATCACGGGAAGCATGCCTCTATATTCCATAGGAGCGGACGCTACGAACAAAAGTTTCATCAGGCCGCGGGAATCCGCGCCGTAACCGGATGCGCGGCCGTAAACCAGTTGACCGCCTGGCGCAAAGCCGTTTCGGCCGGCCCCGGTTCGAACCCCAGCTCGCGCCGCGCTTTTTCATACCGGACCCACATTTTCTTGCGCGCCATGCGAACTGCGTCAATCGGAACCCGCGGCGCCACGCCCGTGACGTCCGCCCATGCGGTGCTGCAAATACCGGCGCAATATGCCACCGCGTACGGCAGCTTCAGGCCCGGCGCCTTGCGGCCCGTGATTCGCGCCAGAATCCGCAGAATCTGCGCGAGCGTGAGATTTTCAGATCCTAATATATAGCGCTCGCCGCTCCTGCCCCGTTCGAGCGCCTGCAAATGCCCCAGGGCCGCGTCGCGCACATTCACAATATTCAGCCCGGTATCGATGAACGCGGGCATCCGGCCCTCCAGAAAATCGGCCACGATTTGGCCGGTGGGCGTCGGCTTCACGTCATGGTCCCCAACCGGCGCGGTGGGATTCACGATCACCACCGGAAAACCGGCGTGGGCGAATTCCAGAGCTACCTGTTCCGCCAAAAACTTCGAGCGCTTGTAGTCGCCCGCCATATCGCTCAGCGCTACAGGCGTGTCCTCGTCGCCCAGCCCGTCCCGCGGAATGCCGATCGTTCCCACCGTGCTGGTATATACTACCCGCTCCACGCCCGCCCGCCGCGCGGCTTCAAGCAGGTTCCGCGTGCCGTCCACGTTGGAGTTGTACATCTCCGACGGCCGCCGCGCCCACAACCGGTAATCCGCCGCAACGTGAAACACCGTCCCGCACCCCGCCACCGCAAGCTCGAGCGACGAGGCTTCCCGCAGATCGCCCGTGACTTGCTCAACCGGCAGTTCCGCGACGCGGCTCCCCGGCCGCGCCAGCGCCCGCACGGCGTGCCCGCGTTCGATCAGCACACGCGCAACGTGCCAGCCAAGAAAGCCAGATGCGCCAGTTACCAGAGTTGGTTTCATACGTAGGAAGCCGCCGCCAGCGCCGCAACGTAAGCGAGCGGTCTACCGCAGCATCCATGCGAGCATTTTCAGGTTATCGCCTACTCCGGCGTTGATGCTCAGCGCCGCCGAAGGCTCGAAGCCACAGTGCACCATGCAGTGCTCGCAGCGCGGATCGTTGCCCTTGCCGTAGCTTTCCCAGGGCGTCGTGGTCATCAACTCCTCGAAGGTTTTGTAGTGCCCGTCGGTAATCAGGTAGCAGGGGCCTTTCCACCCCTTGGTGTTATATGTCGGGTTGCCCCACGCCGTGCAAGGAAGCTCTTTTTCGCCCTTCAGGAAATCCAGATACAGGGGCGTTTCCCGCACCGGATATTTCTTCGCAATCCGGTCGAAATCCCGGAATTTTTCGTGTATATCGTCGCGCGTGAGAAAAATTTCACGGTCGTTCACCGCCGTATATCCGTATGCGGGCGCGATCTGGTGCCCATCCACGTTGAACTGTTTCAGGTACTCGAACAGTTCCTCAATCTCGCGCATGTTGGTCTCTTTATAGACCGTCGTATTCGTGCACACCTGGAAACCGGCGGCCTTCGCCGCTTTAATTCCTTCGATCGCCTCGCGAAACACGCCTTGCTTCTCCACGCAAAGATCGTGGGTCTTTTCCATGCCGTCCAGGTGCACGTTGAAGTAGAAGCGCTTGTCGGGTTGAAATTCCCCGAGGCGCTTGCGAATGAACATGCCGTTCGTGCACAGGTAGATATAGCGGTTGCGCGCCAAAATCCCGGCTACCAGCTCGCCGATCTGCGGATACATCAGCGGCTCGCCGCCGCAGATCGAAACAATCGGAGCGCCACACTCGTCCACCGCCGCCAGGCATTCCTCCACCGGCACGCGTTCCGTAATCGTCGATTCGTACTCGCGGATCCGGCCGCACCCGGTGCACGTCAGATTGCACGCATGCAGCGGCTCCAGCATCAGCACAATCGGAAACCGCTTGTTGATCATGGGGTGCGGTTCCCGCTTTTCGCCTGTTTTCGGGGGGAGGATATGAAATGGGTTCGCGGCGTCGGGCTTCCGGGCAACGTTCTTCTGCCACTCCGGCCGCGGCCGCATTTTGTTCTTCAGTATGTATCCGGCCATGCCGGCGGTCATCGCGATGGGAAATATCATAAGTTCACGAACTCGAGTATGGCCCCGCTTCACGAATCGAGCGCTTGAATGAAGCCAGAGCCAGCAGCGGGAAATAGTCCTTGTACAAGTGATAATTCAGATAGAAGACCTTCGGAAAACCTGTTCCGGTAGCCAATTCTTCGTCCCACGCGCCATCCGGGCGCTGGGTCCGCAGCAGATATTCCACGCCTGCAATCACACTGCGGCTTTCCGTATCGCCGCCGGCCAGCAGTCCCAAAATCGCCCAGGCTGTCTGCGATGGCGTGCTTGGCCCCGGCGTGAATGCGCCGTTATCGTAGCTCGCGCAGCTTTCGCCCCAGCCGCCATCGGCGTTCTGAATGGCCCGCAGCCATTCGCCGGCGCGCAGAATGTAAGCCTCCCGATCGCTCTCTCCAGCCGCCGCCAGTCCCCGCAGCGCGAAGCACGTCCCGTAAATGTACGCCACGCCCCAACGGCCGTACCAGCTTCCATCCTGCTCCTGGTTGCGCACCAGCCATTCCACGCCCCGCCGGATGGCGCTGTGCTCGCGCGGTAAACCGTGCGCGCGTAAAGCTTCCAAAGTGCGTCCCGTTATGTCGGCGCAGGAAGGATCGAGCATTGCATTATGATCGGCGAACGGGACGCCATTCAGGAAATGCCAGTTGTTATCGGCGTCAAAGGCCGCCCAGCCGCCGTCTTTCGATTGCATGGCCAGCAGCCAGTCAATGGCCCGCCCGTGACACGCCTTCTGCGCCGCCAGATCGCTCGCCTGAATCCGGCTCAGCGCCAGCATTACCATGGCCGTATCGTCCACGTCCGGGTAAAACTCGTTGGTGTATTCAAAGGCCCATCCGGAAGGCTCCGTGTGGGGCCGCTTTACCGACCAGTCGCCGCGCCGCCGCACTTCCTTGGCCAGCAGCCAATCGGCCGCGCGCCCGAGCGCTGCCTTATCGGAGTCCGCATGCGCCAGCGCGAACGCCGCGATCGCCGTGTCCCAAATCGGTGAAAAGCACGGTTGAAAGAAGAACCGCTTCCCGTCGTCAACCATCAGCGCGTCGAACTGCCGCAGCGCTTCCACCCGTAGGGGATCGTCCGCCGGGTAGCCGAGCACATCCAGCGCCATCACCGAATACATCATCGGCGGATAGATCGCGCCCAATCCGTCCGAATGATGCATGCGCTCGGTCATCCATTCCGCCGCGCGTTCGATCGCTTTCCGCCGCACCGATTGGATTCCGTGCTTCTCCCACCACTTCAGGAACCGGTCGAGTCCGAAAAAGAACCGTGGAGCCAATCCGGGTTTGGTGGGGCAGGCGGTTTCGCCTGCCTTCCACAACTCATTCAAAGTGAACCCCGCCGGCGCCGGCCTGCATGGATTGGACGAGTGCACAATCGAAAGCGAAACCGCAATCGCCCGCGTCCAGGACGACATCTGGTACAGAAAATCGAAGGGCAGTAACGCGATCTCCGGCGGAATCGTCGGGCATGCTTCCCGCGGATAAAGATTAAACAAGCTTAGGTTGATTTTGGTGTAGCTGTTGGCCGCCTGAATCCCACCCAGTTCCAGAATGCGATCGCGCAGCTTCCGCATGCGCCCGGAGCTTGCATCGGACCCGGCGGGATTGAGACCGGACAGCTTCAGAGCCGTGTAGGCTTTCACCGAAGCGCTGATTTCCGAAGGCCCCGCCACATAAATGTTGAACCCGCCATCCGGGAGCTGCCGCTCCAGAATCGACGCTGCCGCTTTCTCGATCAGCGGCTTCGTCGGTGGGTTCCATGACCCGCCCTGTGGCGGATGCAGCCACAGTTGAAACAGAATGTAGTCGGATTCCAGCGTGGAATCGGCCGTGAGTTCTCCGCACCAATGGCCATTGCCGGCTTGCAGCGAAAGCAGCCATTGGGCGCTCCGCCGGATCGCCTGGCTGGCCGCCGCTTCCAGGCTGCTCGCAACTTGTAGCGTGGCGCTCATCGAAGTTTCCTGTTCGCCCCCCGCGCGCTCATCGTTGCTTTCTGATTCGCCGCCTGGCTCATCGGAGTGAAACGGTCAGCTCCGCGGGAAGTGAAAACCGGACATCCTCATCCACCATCTCGATCTCCTCCATTTCCCGGAACCCGCGCTCCCGCAGGAAGACAATCAATTCCTGCACCAGGTGCTCCGGCGCCGAGGCTCCCGCCGTCACACCCACGTTCCGCACTCCATCCAGCCACGCGAAATCCACATCGCCGCAATCGTTCACCAGGTATGAACGAACACCGAAATTCGAGCCTACTTCCACCAATCGCTTCGAGTTGGAACTGTTGCGCGATCCTACCACCAACAGCAACTCGATGGCCTCCGAGATGGCCTTCACAGCCATTTGCCGGTTCTCCGTCGCGTAACAGATATCCTGCGCCGGCGGCCCCTGGATGTGCGGGAACCGTTGCTTGAGGCGATTGATGATCTCGCGGGTTTCATCCAGACTCAATGTCGTCTGCGTGAGGTACCGCACGTGCGTGGGATCGGGCAGGTCCAACCGGTCCACGTCTTCCACCGTCTCTACCAGAAAGCTGCGGTCCGGAACCTCGCCCAGCGTGCCGATCACTTCGTCATGATCCTTGTGTCCGATCAGCACAATGCTCGAACCTTCGCGCGCAAACCGCACCGCTTCGAGATGTACTTTCGTCACCAGCGGGCAGGTCGCGTCGATCACCTCCAGATTCCGCTCTTTCGCCTCCCGCCGCACCGAAGGCGCTACGCCATGCGCGCTGAAAATCGCCCGCGCGCCCATGGGCACCTCATCCAGTTCTTCGACAAACACTGCGCCCGCATTGCGCAACTCTTCGACGACGTGCTGGTTGTGAACGATTTCCTTGCGGACGTAGACCGGCGGGCCATAAAGATCGAGCGCGATCTTCACGACGTCAATGGCGCGCACTACTCCGGCGCAGAAGCCGCGGGGCTTCAGTAAAAAAATTTTTCGTTCCGCACCGCCGGTGTTCGGAGCAAAGGGCTTCAGGCGCATAAGTAGGAAACCGGCTCTATGAAATCACCGATTATAACAGGAGAGTTAAGCGGAAGCGGTGAAAAGGCGTAGATCTCGAACAGCTTGCGGTGTGCGAAGCTGGCAGCATGCAAGCCTGGACCGAATGGAGGATCACGCCCGCGCCCCCGCTCCGCCTCATAGCGGGCGAAACCGGACTATGCGCCATCCAATTTATACAGGCGGGGCCGGCGCTTTCTCCCGATCCTCCCCCTGAGTGCCCCCGTATGGATTCGCATCCACTGCTCGTCGAAGCTGCCAGGCAGCTAGCCGCTTACTTCCGCGGCGCCCTGCATGACTTTGATCTCCCGCTCGAGATGCACGGCAGCGCCTTCCAACTCGGCGTCTGGAAGCATTTGCTCGAAATCCCCTACGGCCAGACGAGAAGCTATGGCGAGTTGGCCCGAGCCCTCGGAGCGCCCAAGGCAGTCCGGGCTGTGGGCGCCGCCAACGGCGCCAACCCCATTCCGATCGTCGTCCCCTGCCACCGGGTCATCGGCTCCAACGGCACCCTCACCGGCTATGGCGGCGGCCTCCCCCTGAAACAACGCCTCCTCGACCTCGAACGCGGCCACGCCGGATTATTAAAAGGCGTCCGCAGCATTACGGTTTAGCCGAGCGGCATTCATTCTTCCAGAATGGCGGCGTTGTGGATGGGCGAGCCGTCCTGGAGGGAAGAATAGTCGGAGTTGATGGTGACGTTGGAATTGCCGTTGATGGTGATCGTGTCCGCCACCAGAATCTGGTAGCCGCCGCTGGAATTGGTGCCGGTGTAGAGGAGCGGAGAATGCAGCAGGTAAATGGCGCCGTTGAGCTGCGTGGTCGATCCGCCATTGATCTGGGTGCTGGAGGAGCTGGTGATTTTGCGGTCCTGAAAGATCAGCACGCCCTCAATGCCCGGACCGGAGCTGTTGGTCGGAGCACTCAAGGTCACGTTGGCCTGGCCGCTGATCGTAATCGGTGCGAACGATTTGCCGCTACAGCCGGAAACGCCGGCATTGGCGCTCGAAGTATTGTAGATGGTCACTCCGGTTCCGGTAACAATGGCTTGACTATTGATGGTCAAGCCACCGCCGGCGATATAGTAGAGACCTTTACTCATGGTGAATGTGGCGCCGCCGGTATTCCCGATCGTCAATCCGCCGCAATAGATTCCCGGCTGAATGGTATTACCCGGTGGCTTGCTGTTCATGTCGTAATTGGTGGCCGATGAATGCAGCGTGCCGGAAGGGGAGGGCGCCTGCACGTAGTTCAAGGGATCGGAGGGGGCGCTGATCTGCTGCACGGCAAGAGGTTGTCCCGTGTTGTAGTTCAGGATTTTGGTTTGTCCGGCGAGGTTGGCCCGGCCTACCACGCCCACAGACGCGTTATTCTTCATCTCCAAAACCGCCGTGCCCCCCATGTACAACGCGCTGCTGCTGGAAGAGGCGACCTCCAGACCGCACCCGAAATACGCCGTGTTGGATCCCTGGAAATTGAAAGCCTGAGACACTGTGGCGTTCATAGCAAACACACACCCGGCGCCGCCGTTATCGCCTAATACAGTAACGGCGCGCGCAGTCACTGTGGCCGCGGGACTGCCCACAATGTTCATAAAGAAGGTGGGAACCAACCTCTGCACAATCACTTCCACTGCGGACGTATTGCCCGTGTGCGGCCCCGAGAGCGGCGGCGTATTCACCGTCACCGTGGTATTGGAAACGCCTTGCGTAAAACCGTTCAGAGAGGCATCGTACTGGCCCTCGCTCACTACCGCGGACGAGCCATTGCCGTCCAGCAGTTGCAAGCCGGCGCCCTGCGCCGCCGCGTCGGCGGCTAAGCGGGCGTGAACCTTCTGCCATTCGAGATAACCCACGTCCGTGGCCAGGCCGAGAAACGCCATCAGCGCCGGCAAAGCGACCGTCGCGGCGATCAAGATAAACCCTCGCCTTTTCCGCATACCCGCTCCCGCCTTTCCTCCCGTCAGGTGCCCAGCCGCCTAAGCCACTGCCGAGTTAATGAGGGAACCGATCTTGGAAAATACGTTGTTAATGGTGGCGCTTAACTGCGGCATCGCCGCCACAGCCACCATGGCTACCATCCCGGCAGCCAGCGCGTACTCGACCAGGTCTTGCCCACGCGTATCTTTCCAAATGCGATTCGTCCAGATGCGGTTGATCCAGAGTCTCATGTTTGCCTCCTGAATCTGAGATCGTTGAAGTCTTTCTTCGCTATCGAGAGTACCAGGACCGGGACAAGGTTTGTATCGGCGGCCCTACTTAGAGGAGCGCAACAAAACCACCCGAGGACCTGAGATTTGTCGACTTAAGCGGGAATTCAAGGAGAGTCCCGCGCCGCAGCTCGTGGAGATTAGTGGTCCGGCTCGTACATCGTTCACCTGCCCGCCTTTGCGAGTGATAGAATCTCTCCCCGGAGGATCCACGCCTATGCTTGGGGCTCTCTCTGGGGGTATCAGCCGCCGCGATTTTTTCCGGCGCACCTTTACGGCCTCGGTTTCGGCCGCGGCCTGGCTTGAACGCGCCGGCGCTCAAGAAACAAAATACGTAATCGCGGATACGTCCTCGGGAAAAATCCGCGGCATCGATAACCGGGGCATCCGCACCTTCAAGGGAATTCCGTACGGCGCGAGCACCACTGGCAGCAACCGCTTTATGCCGCCGCGGGAAGCGCCGAAGTGGAGCGGCGTTAAGGACGCCCTCGAGTACGGCCACAGCGCGCCGCAGCGCGACCCGGCGGCGCCGCCCCCGGCGGCAGGGTTGGGCACCGCCGCCCAGGGCCTCCCCCCCCGAGGGCGAAGACTGCCTCGTGCTGAACGTCTGGACACCCGGCCTGAACGACGGCCGCAAACGACCGGTGCTGTTCTGGTGCCACGGCGGCGGTTTCGCCACCGGCTCCGGCTCCTCTCCGGGCACCGATGGCACCAACCTCGCGCGCCGCGGCGACGTGGTCGTAGTCAGTATCAATCACCGCCTGAATGTTCTTGGCTTCGCCGACCTGAGCGAATTCAGCTCCGATTTCGCGGCCTCGGGCGACGTGGGCATGCTGGATATCGTCCAAGCGCTCCAGTGGGTGCGCCAGAACATCGCCCAATTTGGCGGCGACCCGAACACCGTGATGATCTTCGGCCAATCCGGCGGCGGGCGCAAAGTGGAGACGCTCCTCGCCATGCCTTCCGCCAAAGGCCTGTTCCATCGCGCCACCATCGAAAGCGGCGCGGCCCTTCAAGTGGCCGGACGCGAAATCGCCATCCGCAACGCCGAGCGGCTGCTGGCTAAGCTGGAGGTCTCGAAAAGCGACGTTCACAAGCTGCAGCAGCTTCCGCTCGACAAAATCATGAGGGCCTACTTCGCCGTGGTCCGCGACGAGCCGGGCGTGGATCAAACCGTCTCGGGATTCGTGCCGGCGGTGGACGGCAAAATACTCCCGCAGCAGCCGTTTCAGCCGGCTGCCTCGCCGGTCTCCGCCGAAGTGCCGGTGATGATTGGCTGCACCCGCACTGAGATGACGCTTTTCGCGGCCAACGATCCCGGCGCATTCCAGCTGGATGACGCCGGCCTGCACATGCGAGTGAAAGAACTGCTCGGCGGCCGCGCGCCTGCCATGATCGATCTCTATCGCAAGCTGAATCGCAATGCCACTGCTTCCGATATTTATTTCCTGATCGCCAGCGACTACCGTTACGGCGCGCCCACCATGAAAATCGCCGAACGCCGCGCGGCCCTGGGTAAGGCCCCGGTTTACGCCTACTACTTCACCTGGGAGACGCCAGTCCAGGGTGGGCGGCTCAAATCGCCGCACACCATGGAAATTCCGTTCGTGTTCGACAACGTGCAGATTTCCGCGCGTCTGACTGGGGGAGGGCCGGAGGCTATGGCCTTGGCCGATAAGCTGAGTGATACTTGGATCGCCTTTGCGCGCACCGGAAATCCCAACAATCCTAAAATGCCGCAGTGGCCCGCGTTCACGGCCAAAAACCGCCCCACCATGGTGTTTAATAATGTCAGCAAAGTAGTTGACGACCCGTTGCATGAAGAGCTCATCGCCATGTATGAGGCGCTGAAACTGACATGAGGAGACAGGAGTCGGAATATTCGCCTGCTATTCTGACTCCTGACTTCTGACTCCTAACAACCGAGGAGGTATCCCATGCGAAACCGAACTCTTTCCTTTGCCGCCCTGGCCGCGCTGGCCATTGCCGGATATCTGGTCAGCGGCCGGACCCATCTGAACGCCCAGCAGTCCGCCGCGCCGGTAAAGATCGACAACGACGATATAGGCGGCGTAGTGGCCAGCAGCAAGGGTCCGGAAGCGGGTGTCTGGGTGATCGCCGAAACTACGGATTTGCCCACCCGGTACATTAAAGAAGTGGTGACCGACGATCGCGGCCGTTTCGTGATTCCCGATCTCCCCAAGGCGAAATACACCGTCTGGGCGCGCGGCTATGGCCTGGAGGATTCGCCCAAGGTGAATTGCGAGCCGGGCAAGATCGTCAATCTCACGCCTAGGATTGCGCCTGACGCCAAAACGGCGGCGCGGCTCTATCCGGCCAATTACTGGTACGCGCTGCTTAAGGTGCCGGAGAAGAACGAATTTCCAGGCACCGGCCCCAACGGCAATGGCATTTCTCCCAATGTCAAAACCCAGGACCAGTGGATTCATCTCATCAAGACGGATAGCTGCGAATCCTGTCACCAGCTTGGCAACCAGTACACGCGGACCATTCCGCCCATGTTCCGCAAGCTCGATTCGCCCGCGCAGCAATGGCTGCGGCGGGTGCAATCGGGACAAGCCGGCGGCGCCATGATGGGCGGCCTGAACCAGTTGGGGCCGCAAAAAGCCACCCAGCTCTTCGGCGATTGGACCACGCGTATCGCTAATGGCGAGCTTCCGAAATCCGCGCCGCCGCGCCCGCAGGGGATCGAGCGCAACGTGGTGATCACGCAATGGGATTGGGCCGATGAGAAAGCCTATCTGCACGATGAAATCTCTACCGATAAGCGGAACCCCACCGTGAACGCCAACGGTTTGATATACGGCTCACCCGAAGAGAGCCGCGACTACTTGCCGGTGCTCGATCCGGTGCATAACACGCTAGCGCGGGTGCCGGTCCCCTTCCGCGATCCACACACGCCTGGCCAGCCCAAGCCTCTGCAGGCCTCCACATTCTGGGGTGAAGAACCCATCTGGGACAGCCATACCACGGTGCACAACCCCATGTTCGATGAGCGCGGGCGGCTGTGGTTCACCGCGCGCATCCGCCCGGCCGAGGATCCGGCCTATTGCAAGGCGGGATCGAGCCAGGAATCGGCGAAGATCACCCCGCTCGATCGTTCCGGCCGGCAATTGGCCATGTACGACCCCGCTACCAAGAAAGTCTCGCTGATCGACACCTGCTATAGCACCCACCACCTGCTGTTCGCCCGCGACGCCAACGACACGCTTTGGACCAGCAGCGGCGGCGGTGGCGGCGTGGTTGGCTGGCTAAATACAAAGCTCTGGGATAAGACGCACGATGAGGAAAAATCACAAGGCTGGACCGCGCTGATCCTGGACACCAACGGCAACGGCAAGCGCGATGAGTATGTGGACGCGGAACAGAAAGTGGTTACCGCGCCCAGCGGCGAAAGCCTCGGCGTCTCCTCGATCGTCTCCGGCGTTCCCGACCCGGCCAAAGACACCCGCATCAACGCGGCGTTTTACGGAATCGGCATCGGCCCGGACGGTATGATTTGGGGCAGCGTGCTGGGATTCCCCGGCGGCATCGTGCGGCTGAATCCCGGTTCGCATCCGCCGGAGACCGCGCTGGCCGAATATTATGAAGTGCCGTGGAATAATCCCAAAGCGCCAGTTTGGGGCTATTCGCCGCGCGGCATGGATGTGGACGGCAACGGCGTGGTCTGGGTGGCGCTCGGGAGCGGCCATCTGGCCAGCTTCGACCGCCGCAAATGCAAAGGCCCCCTGAATGGCCCCAAAGCCCTCGGCCAGCATTGCCCCGAAGGCTGGACCCTCTACCCTTCGCCCGGACCGAACTTCGAAAACGTGAACGAATCCGGCAGCGCCGATTCCCATTATTACGACTGGGTGGACGAGTACGACACGCTCGGCCTCGGCAGGAACACACCCATTGCCACCGGCAACGGCTCCGATTCCCTGCTGGCCCTGGTGAACGGCAAATGGGTGGTGCTGCGGGTTCCCTATCCGCTTGGCTTCTTCGCCAAAGGAATGGACGGCCGCATCGACGATCCTAGAGCCGGCTGGAAAGGCAAAGGCGTCTGGACGACCTGGGGCACCCGCACGCCTTTCCACTCGGAAACCGGCAAGGGGACGATGCCGAAAGTGGTGCATTTCCAGATGCGGCCCGATCCGCTGGCAGACTAGGGTGGCGGCGGCGCGGGTCTCTGCCGGAACTCGACCAGGACTAGCCGGCCGTACCCTGTCACGGATGACCTACGGAGGCTGTCTTTCCTGCGCCCGCCCTGGGGAGCGCGTGGCCGAAAAACCAGTTTCGACGATGGGAACTTGTTCCTCCGTCGGCCACGCACAGGGGTTGCTGATATATTCTCCAGCCACCGCCTAGGCTAGGGCGCGTTTGCCGATTTTGTGTCAACTTGATTCAAGGCGATCCGGAAGTTGTTGATTACACGTTGATCCCGTGAGTCAAGTTGACCCATTTTGCGCCTCCACGCCTGCTACAATCGAATCGTTCCGATGCCCACCCAGGCCCGCACCGGCCCCAAGAATACCGCATCGCGGCGGTTCTTTGGAGTTGGCGGAACGCTTTCGAAATGGCACGCGGCTTACGAGTACCGCGAAGGCCAGGTGGCCATGGCCGAAGCCGTCGAATCGGCTCTGGCGGATAAACGCCACCTGATTGTGGAAGCCGGAACCGGCACGGGAAAAACACTCGCCTATCTGGTGCCCGCGCTGCAATCCGGCAAGCGGATCGTGGTTTCCACCGGAACCAAAAACCTGCAGGAGCAACTCTTCTTTAAAGACGTTCCGTTCCTCGAAAAGCACTTCGATCGGCCGCTGCGCGTCTGCTACATGAAGGGCCGCAACAACTATGCCTGTCGGCAGAAGATTTACGACGCCGCCAAAGAGCCCGTGCTTTCGGGCCTGGAGGAACTGGCCGATTTCGAAATTATTCGCGCCTGGGAGCAGACTACCGAATTTGGCGACCGGGCCGAACTGAAAACCCTGCCGGAATCGAGCACCGTGTGGGGAAAGATCGATGCCCGCGCGGATCTCTGCACCGGCCAGAAATGCCCGAATTTCGAGCGCTGCTTCCTGACCGCCATGCACCGCCGCGCGCTCGAAAGCGACATCATCATCGTCAACCACCACCTGTTCTTCGCCGACCTGGCGCTGAAAGACGAAAACCACGAAGGCGGCATTCTTCCGGAATATCACGCGGTGGTGTTCGACGAGGCTCACGAAATCGAAGACGTAGCCGCGCAATATTTCGGTGTCTCCATCAGCAATTTCCGTTTTCAAGAGCTGCGGCGCGACCTCGCATCGGTAAGCCGCCTGAAGAAGTTCGGCACACCGGAACTCGACCGCATCCTCGATCGCATGGACGAATTAACGGTCCAGTTTTTCGCGTTATTCGGCGATGGGGAAGGGCGCAGTCCCTTTCTGGCGCGGGAAGCCTTTCTCGAAGAGAATCGCGAAATCTATATGGATCTGCGCGCCATTCTGGATCTGACGGGTTCGCATCTGAAGCTGCTGCACGATCCGCCGGAAGAGATTGTGCCGCTATTCCGCCGCACGCAGGAACTTCTGAGCGCCCTCCGGTTCCTGATGGAGGAGCAGGACGAGGAGTACGTCTTCTGGGTGGAAAAGCGGGGGCGCGGTTGCTACCTGCAGGCCTCCCCGATTGACGTCTCGCGAATCATTTCGGCGCGCCTGTTCGATCAGGTCGAGACCGCCATTCTCACCTCCGCCACGCTCGCCGTTGCGGGAGGATTCGAGTACGCGCAGAAGCGGCTGGGGCTGGCGAACGCCAGAACACTGGTGGTGCCGGGCCATTTCGACTACCGCCGGCAGGCGCTCCTATATGTGCCGCAGCATCTACCCGACCCGCGCAATCCGGCGTTTCCCAGGGCGGCCGCGCAGGAAGTCACCCGGATTTTGCGGCACAGCCGCGGCCGGGCGTTCGTGCTGTTCACCAGCTATCAACAGATGCAGCTTGTCTTCAACTCGGTTTCGATGGAGATCGATTATCCGACTCTGCTGCAGGGCACCGGCCCGCGGCGCGCGCTGCTAGAGGAATTCTGCTCCACTCCGCATTGCGTCCTGTTCGCAACTTCCTCATTCTGGCAGGGTGTGGACGTGCCGGGCGAACAGTTGAGCTGCGTTATCATAGATAAGCTGCCGTTCGCGGTGCCTAACGACCCGGTAGTGAGCGCGCGCATCGAAAACATCCGCAAAGCCGGGGGCAATCCATTTTACGACTACCAGATCCCGCAGGCGGCCATCGCGCTGAAGCAGGGATTCGGCCGCTTAATTCGCAGCCGTTCCGACCGCGGGGTATTGGCCCTGCTGGATAACCGGATCACCAAGCAACGCTACGGCCAGGTTTTTTTCGATAGTTTGCCGGATTATGGATTCACCACCCGGATTGAAGATGTCGAGGAGTTTTTCGCCTGAATGTTTGAAGTGACCATTGAGCAAAGCTTTGCCGCCGGCCACGCGCTGCGCAATTACCACGGCAAGTGCGAGAATGTCCACGGCCACAACTACCGCTGCCAGGTGACGCTGGAAGGCGAGACGCTCGATTCCACCGGTCTGCTGATGGATTTCGTGGCCTTGAAGAAAGTATTGCAGGGCGTGATTGACCGCCTCGATCACCAGTGGCTCAACGACTTCCCGCCCTTCGATGTGCTGAACCCCTCCGCCGAGAACATCGCGAAGTACATTTACGACGAGGTGAGCAAGGGAATCGGCGAAAACGGCGTGCATCTGGGATCCGTTAAGCTGTGGGAGACGGATACCTCCAGCGCGACGTACCGCCGGTAGAGGGAAGCAGGGCCGCCCGCACGCGCCGTGCCGCACTTTCTCCTGCTTCGCTTGTGGCAGACGGCGGACCTTGTCGAGGATTGCTTTTTCAGGACCCACAACGGCAACACCCGATTGCCCAGCACCGCGAGGGAGCTGCCGCTACCGGTTGTAATACGCCGCGTTCTTCTGCGTGAACCCGCTCCACTTTTCCGGCAGGTCGTCAAGCGCGAAAATTGCGGAAACGGGACAGACCGGCACGCACGCCCCGCAGTCGATGCATTCTACCGGATCGATGTAGAGCATTTCCGAGTCTGCAAAGCCGGCTTCATCCTTTTTCGGATGGATGCAATCGACGGGGCAGGCGTCGACACAAGCGGTATCTTTGGTGCCAATGCAAGGTTCTGCTATGACGTATGCCATCGGTTTCGTTGTCCCAGGTACACCATCAATAGCACAGCGGAAAGGAAAACACAATTTCTTCGCGCGGCAACTGGTTGTGCGGTGGGTTCAACTGCCGAAAAGACGAACTGAGTGCGGCCGGCGCTCAGTCTTCGCGCTGTCCTTGCCAACACCGCCGCTCTGGCTTCAAACTGAAAGATGATGCAAGCCAAAGTGCGCAAAGCCGTATTCCCCGCCGCGGGCCTGGGCACCCGCTTTCTTCCAGCCACCAAGGCCCAGCCCAAGGAAATGCTGCCGATTGTAGATAAGCCGATTATCCAGTATGGCGTAGAGGAGGCTCTGCATTCCGGCATTCAGAACATCATCATCGTGACGGGACGCGGGAAAACCGCCATAGAAGACCATTTCGACGTAAGCTTCGAGCTCGAAAACCTGCTGGAATCGCGCTCAAAGAAAGACCTTCTCGCCACCGTGCGCAATATTTCCGACATGATCAACGTCTCCTACATTCGCCAGAAGGAGGCGTTGGGGCTTGGCCATGCCGTGTTGCGCGCCATGGAACTGGTTGGTCAGGAGCCGTTTTCGGTGGTTCTGGCGGACGACCTGATCGAATCGGAGACTCCCTGCCTGCGCCAGTTGCTGGATGTTTATGGCTTTTTCTGCGCGCCTGTGTTGGCGGTGATGGAGGTGCCGCGGGAGGCCATTTCGGCTTATGGCGCAATCGATGCCGAACCGGTGTCGCACAACGGGCGGCACGACCGCGTATTCCGCATTCGGGACCTGGTGGAAAAACCCAAGCCCTCCGAAGCCCCCTCCAACCTGGCGATTATCGGGCGCTATGTGCTGACACCGGAAATTTTCATGTCCCTGCAGGCTGTGGAACCGGGTTCCGGAGGGGAAATCCAGTTGACCGACGGCCTGAAGCACCTGCTGCGCTCCCGGCCGATTTACGCCTACCGTTTCGAAGGCACCCGTTACGATGCCGGCGACAAACTCGGATTCCTGAAGGCGACGGTGGAATACGCGTTGCGGCGCCCGGACCTGGGCAGCGCGTTCCGGGAATACCTGAAGGGGCTTAAGCTGTAGACCTTGCCCCGGTGGGGCAATGGGTCGGGGCATGGCCCCATGCTAAGATAGGCATAACGCTGGCCCTTCGCCGATGATCACGCCGAAAACGCTCACACTTTTGGGCTCCACGGGGTCAATCGGTACGAGCAGCCTGGATGTAGTCCGGCACAATCTCGGGCTTTACCGGGTTTTTGCGTTGGTGGCCGGACGAAACGCCGATCTTCTCGCCTCCCAAATTGTGGAATTCCGCCCTCAATTGGCCGTCGTGGCCGGTCGCGAGGATCTCGAGCGCCTGCGAAACCGCTTGATCGAAATGGGGCACCCCCGCGACCAATGGCCGGAACTGCTGTGGGGCGGCCGTGCCTTCGTTCAGGCTGCCACCGCGCCAGAAGCGGATACTGTCGTTTCGGCCATTGTTGGCGTGGCCGGCCTCGAAGCCACATACGAAGCTGTGCGTTGCGGCAAGCGGGTGGGGCTGGCAACCAAAGAAGTGCTGGTGGCGGGCGGCAAACTGGTGATGGACGCGGTTGCGCAAAGCGGCGCCGAACTGCTGCCCATCGATAGCGAACATAATGGCGCGCACCAATGCCTGCGCGCGGGCAAGCGCGAACAGGTGGCGAAGCTGATCCTGACCGCCTCCGGCGGCCCCTTCCGCAACACCCCCCCAGAGCAACTGGCGTTCGTTACTCCGGGGCAGGCCCTGAATCATCCCACCTGGCGCATGGGCGACCGTATCACCATCGATTCGGCCACTCTCATGAACAAGGGCTTTGAGGTGATCGAAGCCTGCTGGTTGTTCGGTTTTTCACCGGACGAAGTCGAAGTAGTAATTCATCCGCAATCCACCGTGCACGCGCTCGTCGAATACCGCGACGGCAGCGTGATTGCCCAGATTAGCGCGGCGGATATGCGCATGCCGATCCAGTACGCGCTCACGTATCCCGATCGCTGGGAGGCGACCGTGCCCCGGCTGAACTGGGCGGATGCGCGGCAGTGGGAATTCCACGCTCCCGATTTCAGCCGGTTCCCCTTGCTCCGCCTCGCATATCAGAGCCAGACTACGGGGGGATCGGCCGGATGCACTTTGAATGCGGCCGATGAAATCGCGGTAAGCGCCTTCCTGGAAGGCAGGATCGGATTTCCGGCAATTGCGGAAATCGTGGAGGAAACGCTCGCACGGGTGGCCGTGCGGTGGCCGCGAACGATCGCGGAAGTGCTCGAAATCGATCTTGAATCCCGCGCGGTGGCACGCGAACTGGCCGGCGCGCAAGCGCGAAAGGGCGCCGTTCCGGCTTAGGGATATCGTATGTTAGTTCTGCAAAATGTAGTGTGGTGGCTCGTCCTCATCGGGATCATGATTATGATCCACGAGCTGGGTCATTTTTGGGCCGCCCGCTTTTTCGACGTGAAGGTGGAAACCTTCAGCTTTGGCTTCGGACCGCGCCTGTTCGGGTTCCACCGCGGCGAAACGGACTACCGCTTTTCGGCGCTGCTGTTCGGCGGCTACGTGCGCATGGCGGGAGAGCAGCCCGGCGATGAGGGCGCCGCCGATCCGCGAGGGTTCCTGGCCAAGCCCCGCTGGCAGCGCGCCGTGATTGCGTTCGCCGGGCCGTTCATGAATTTGATCCTGGCAGTCGGCCTGCTCGCCGGGCTGTTCATGGTGAACTACCAGAAAGTCGCCGATGAAGATATGCGCGCCGTGATCGGCCATGTGGAACCGGGCTCGCCCGCGGCCAAGGCCGGCTTGCAGGATGGCGACCGCATCGTAAAACTGGACGGCCAAAAGAATCCCACCTGGGAAGACGTGGATCTGAAACAGATTGCCGGCGCCAAGCAGCCCATGTTTCTCACCATCGAACGCAACGGCAAGGATTTCGACACGACCGTGGTGCCCACGCTGAGCGAAACCACCGGCGGCGGCTACGTGGGATGGGATGAGCGCGGCGAAGTGCAATTGGCCAGCGTGGAACCGGGCTTTCCCGCCGAAAAGGCCGGGCTCAAGAAGGGCGACCTGGTCATTCGCGCAAATGGCCAGCCCATCCATTCCGGGGCCAAGTTCAACGACCTTACCCGTTCGAGCAACGGCAAGCCGCTCGAGATTGAGGTCGAGCGCAATGGCCAACATGTCACGGTGACGGTGACGCCGGTATATTCGAAGCTGGATGGGCCGGCGCGCTGGATGATCGGCGTAGGACTGCAGCAAAAAGTGCACCTGATCACCACGCGGCTGTCGTTCCCCGAGGCATTGCGGGAATCATTGAAGGAAAACAGCAAAGGCGCCCTGTTGTTCGGGCAGGTGATTGAAGGCATCGTGCGGCACACCGTTTCGGCGCGAATCATCACGGGACCGATCGGGATCGCGCAGCTTTCCGGAGATGCCGCGCGGGAGGGGCCGACGGCGTTCGTCATGTTGATGTCGATGGTCAGCCTGCAGTTGGCGATCCTGAACCTGCTGCCGATTCCGATTTTCGACGGCTTCACCATCCTGACGCTGGCGGTAGAAATGGTGATGCAGCGCGATATGAGCCTGAACGTGAAGGAGGCCCTGTTCCGGGTCGGCTTCGTGTTCATCATGATGTTGTTGGCGTTCGTCATTTACAACGACATTTCCAAGATCCTGCCGCCGGGTTAAACCGCGAGCTGTTGGCAGGCGAAAACGCCCGCTCCACAGGCTTCGCAACATCTTGCAACCCCGGCGCACGCCGGTCATCTGATAAGCTGATCCTTTCGCATGCTCTGTAGCTGCGTCCGCCAGACCGACCTTCCCCACGCCTCGCGTTTGTTTCTCGACGCGGTCTATCAACCCGATCGCATTGCTCGCTTCTACGCAAACCGGCGCCACGACTTTGCGGCTGTGCTCGAAGCGGCGCGGCAAGCCGCGAATTTTCCGGACGCGCGGCGCGCGGCGCTGGTGGCGGCCCTGCGGCAAGAGAATCCCGGGAGCGCCTCGCTCGATCGCCTGGCGGAACCGGGGACCGTAGCCGTGGTCACGGGCCAGCAGGTGGGGTTGTTCTCCGGCCCGTCCTATACGATTTACAAAGCGCTGACCGCGGTGAAACTGGCGGAGGCGCTTTCGAAGGAAGGCATACCCGCCGTTCCGATTTTCTGGCTGGCAACGGAAGACCACGATTTCGCCGAGGTGAATCACGCGTGGATCTTCGATGGCGCGCACAACCCGGTGAAACTGGAGATGCGGCGGACGGCCGGCGCGCAGCCGGCGGGCGATGTCACGCTAGTCTCGCCGCCCCTGCGCGAATTGCGGGAACAACTGCGCGGCCTGCCCTTTGGCGAAGAAGTGACGGACCTGGTGGAAGGAAGCTACCGGCCGGGCAGCACCATGGGTAAGGCGTTCGGAGAGCTGTTGCGCCAGATCCTTTCCGATTTCGACGTGCTGCAGGTGAACCCCATGCTGCCGGCGTTCCGGGAATTGGCCGCGCCCATTTTGCGCACGGCCGTGGAACACGGGCGCGATCTGGTGGAAGGCGTTCTGGCGCGCAACCAGGAACTGACGGCGGCGGGCTACCACGCCCAGGTGCATGTGGAAACCGGAACGTCGTTTGTGTTTCTGCTCGAAGAGGGCAAGCGTCTGGCGCTGCGCAGGCATAACGACGACTACGTGTACAACAGCCGGCGCTTCAGCACCGCGGAACTGATGGACCGCGCCGTCTCGCTTTCGCCGAACGCGCTGCTGCGCCCGGTGGTGCAGGACAGCATGATACCCACCGCGGCTTATATCGGCGGCCCGGCGGAGCTGGCGTATCTGGCGCAATCCGAGGTCGTTTATAAAGCGCTGCTGGGCCGCATGCCCGCGGCTCTGCCGCGATGCGGGTTCACGTTGCTCGATGAACGCGCCAGCAAGCTGCTTGCCCGCTATGGTCTGGGCCTGCCCGATTTTTTCCATGGCGAAGAGGTGTTGCGCGAGCGCATGGCGGCGAAACTGGTTCCCCCGGCGCTGAACGCCGCGCTCGAGAAAACGGCCGCCACAATTGACGGCGCGCTCGATCACTTGCGGCAGGAAATCGCGCGCTTCGATCCCACCCTCGCGGTGGCGCTCGAACGCAGCAGCCGCAAGATCCGCTACCAGATCGGCAAGATCGAGCGCAAGACCGGCCGGGAAGCCATCCGCCGCGATGCCCGCGCCGGGCGCGACGCCGGCTATCTCTACGGGCTGATTTATCCGGAGCGCCACCTGCAAGAGCGGCTTTATTCCATCCTGCCCTTCCTGGCCAAACATGGGACCGGCCTGGCGGGCCGTCTCTACCAGGCCGTGGACCTGCACTGTCCGGATCACCGTCTGGTCGTCGTCTGAAAGCGCCTTACCTCGCTCTCGCCGCCATCTGCTTCTTCTGGGGAACCACCTATCTAGCGATCCGCATGGCACTCAAAGTCTTTCCGCCCTTCGTGCTGGTTTCCGCGCGGTTTCTGCTGGCGGGAACCCTGGTGCTCGGCTTCGCCCGGGTGCGCGAGCTGTATATCCCCCGCGGCCGCGAGATGGCCACAAACGCGCTTTGCGGGTTGCTTTTGCTCGCGATCTCGAACAGCCTGCTGGTGTTCTCCGAGTTGCTGATCCCCAGCGGCATGGCCGGCCTGATCATCACCATTTCGCCGTTCTGGATGGTCGGCGTCGAGGTTCTGCTGCCGGGCGGCGTGCCCTTGCACTTGCCCACCCTCGGCGCCATGGTGGTCGCACTGGGCGGCTCCGCGCTGCTGTTGATGAACGATGCCGGCTCGCACGCCGTAGACCGGCATATGCTCATCGGCTTTCTGCTGCTGCAGATCGGCATGGCAGCATGGGCGTTCGGATCGATTTACCAGCGGCGGCAGCCGGGGAAGGCGCATTCCCTGATTG
Organism: Bryobacteraceae bacterium; assembly: GCA_035294665.1. Taxonomy (GTDB): domain Bacteria; phylum Acidobacteriota; class Terriglobia; order Bryobacterales; family Bryobacteraceae; genus PSRJ01. The sequence continues at coordinate 45,736 of DATGKM010000073.1, forward strand.
CGGCGGGCGTGCAGCAACTGGCGGCCGGACTGGTTCTGGCGCCGCTCGCGATTTTCGTGCCGCTTGATCCGATTCACTGGCAAGCGCGCGGCGTGGCGGCGCTCTTCTATCTGGATCTATTGTGGGATATGGCGCATATAACTTCGCGCTGGACCGCCTGCCGGTGGCGATTCTATCGATTTATCCCTATGTAAACGCCGTGGTCGCGGTTACGCTGGGCTGGGTCTTCTATCGCGAACAGTTCGGACCGCGGGAAGCGGTAGCGATGGCAGTGATCTTCACCGGAGTAGCGTTGGTGAAGCGTTATTCGCTAGTCTGCTGTCTCTGAACTCTATTTACTAACGCCAGAGAAAGCGGCATACTTGGGTATGCCATTGCCTCCGGCCCCGAAAATCGAGATGACCGATCGCGAGCGAAGACGACTATCGGAGATCAGCGACAATCGCGGCAC
>DATGKM010000074.1:0-21014 GCA_035294665.1 Bryobacteraceae bacterium
AGGCGTGAATGGCCGTGGACCAAAACAACGGGCAACAAGTGGACCAGCCGGTCCCGCAAAGCTATGAAGAGCTGTTAGACGACTATTCGCATTTTGGCCCGCCCGCCAGCAACGAAATCCTGCAAGGGACCGTCCTCAGCATCACCGCGAAGGATGTCATTGTCGATTTCGGTTACAAGTCCGAGGGCATAGTCCCGCTCGAGCAATTCCAGACGCCCACGGGTGAAATCACGGTGCATCGCGGCGACGTGGTGGACGTGATGATCGAGCACGGCGAACAGCCGGAAGGCTACGTGCTGCTCTCGCACACGCGCGCCGCGCGCATCCGCGTCTGGGACAACCTGGAGAAAGCGTACCAGGATCAGTTCGTCATCAATGGCCATGTAACCAGACGGGTGAAGGGCGGCCTGGCGGTGGACGTGGGCATTGAAGCCTTCATGCCCGGCTCGCAGGCCGATTTGCGCCCCATTCACAACCTGGATTCGCTCATCGGGCAGGATATCCCGGTCAAGATCATCAAATTGAACCGGCGGCGCGGCAACGTGGTGGTTTCGCGCAAGCTGGCTGTGGAAGAGGAAATCAACGCCCGGAAGTCGTCTACCCTGGAGCACCTGGTGGAAGGCGCCGTGGTCACCGGCGTCATCAAGAACCTGACCGAATACGGCGCGTTCGTGGATCTGGGCGGCATTGACGGGTTGCTGCACGTGACGGACATGTCCTACGGGCGGGTGACGCATCCTTCGGAACTGGTGCACGTGGGCGATGAAGTTACGGTGAAGGTGCTGAAGTTCGACCGTAGCAAGGAGCGCGTTTCGCTCGGCATCAAGCAGCTCGAGCCCGATCCCTGGGACACGGTGACCGAGCGCTATCCGGTGAACGGCCGTGTGATCGGGCGCGTCGTCAATGTCACGGATTACGGCGCGTTCGTGGAACTGGAGCCGGGCGTCGAGGGCCTGATTCATATTAGCGAAATGACTTGGTCGCGCCGCATGAAGCACCCCTCGAAAGTAGTGAAACCGGGCGACCAAGTGGAAGCGGTTGTGCTCGACGTTCATCCGAAAGAACGGCGCATCTCACTGGGTTTGAAGCAGCTCGAACCGAATCCCTGGACCACCATCGATAGCCGCTACAGCGTGGGATCCGTGGTGGAAGGGCGCGTCCGCAATATGACCGATTTCGGCGCTTTCATTGAAATCGAAGAGGGAATCGACGGCCTGGTTCACGTTTCCGATCTCTCCTGGACGCAACGGGTAAAGCATCCGTCCGAGGTGTTGAAAAAGGGACAGACTGTGCAAGCCGTAATTCTGAACATCGATTCCTCCGCCCACAGGCTCTCCCTGGGAATCAAACAGCTTCAGCCGGACGCTTGGGAAATGTTTTTCCAGCATCACCAGGTAGGAGATGTGGTGCATGGCCGGGTCTGCCGCCTGGCCAGCTTCGGGGCCTTTGTGGAACTGGCGGAAGGCGTGGAAGGGCTGTGCCATTTTTCGGAAGTTCCCGGCTACACAGGGCGGCGGGGAAGGGAAGAGCCGCCGCTGGCCGTGGGGCAGGAGATGGATTTCAAAATTATCAAACTGAGCGAGCCCGAGAAAAAGATCGGGCTGAGCCTCCGCGCCGTTGCCGACGATGAAGAGAAAACCCGCCTGGAGGACTACCAGCGCCAAGCCGCCGCCGCCACCACCACTATCGAAGAGGTCATGAGCCTCAAAGACCGCAACCTGGAATAGCTTCGAAAAACCAGGGATGGCTTGCAAACCAGCCTGTTTTCAAGCGATACTGCGGATTCAAAGCCACTGAGCGAACAAGGAGAACTGGATGACCAAGGCCGATCTTATTGAAGAGGTCTCCCGCGTAGTGGAGATGACCCGAAAGGAGTCCGAGGTCATCGTGGAGGCGATCTTTGAGAGTATCGTCCGCTCGCTGCGCACGGGCGACAAAATCGAAATTCGCGGATTCGGCAGTTTCCGCACCCGCCAGCGGCAGCCCCGGATCGGACGCAACCCGAAGACGGGGGCACGGGTTGAGGTGCCGGCCAAGAAGATTCCGTACTTTAAGCCGAGCAAGGAATTGAAGGACGTGGTGAACGCTTCCGTTCCGGCGGAGCCGCCCGCTCCGGAGCAGGTTCCGAACGCCTAGGCCGCGGCGGCCGTTTCATGGATTATCTTTGGACCCCCTGGCGGTACAACTATGTCACCACCGCGGACGAAAAAACCGGCAACTGCATCTTCTGCGCGGCCGCGGCCGATCGGGAGCACGACCGCGAGCGGCTGGTAGTCTACCGTGCGGCCCGCAATTTCGTGATTCTAAACCGCTACCCCTACACTTCCGGGCATTTGATGGTGGTCCCCTACGAACACGTGGACACGCTCACGCGGCTTCCAGATGAAACTCTGTTCGAGCTAATTGCTTTAGCGAGGCGCGCCGAAACACACCTGCGGGCAGTCTACCACCCCGATGGGTTGAATCTCGGGTTCAATCTCGGCCGGAGCGCGGGCGCCGGCATTGCGGCGCATCTCCACATGCACGTTCTGCCGCGCTGGGCGGGCGATACCAGCTTCATCACCGCGGTTAGCGAGACCCGCGTCCTGCCGGAAGACCTGGGCGTGACCTGGGAAAGGCTGCGGGCGGCGTTTCTAAGCGCGTAGAATGAGGCTAGCCGCGAGCACCATCGCAACCAAGCCGCGATTCCCGCCGCTCAATAGCTGATCCGCGCGCTGCAGCCCAATTGGCCGTTTCCCGTACAAGTCAGGGTCACGGTGCCTGGGCCATTGGTTTGTACGGAAGAATTGATCGCCACCCGCTTCGCCAAACCGGGACCCGTCACGTAGCATGCCGGCGGCATCTCGCCCGGTTTCACCGGCGCCGATTGCACGGCCCTGATACAGGTGACGGTCGCCACGCCGTTGGCGGTGTAGGTTGCGGGGCGCGGACCGGCTTTGAGGTCCTGAAAAGCCCTGAGTTCGACTGAGGCGCCCCAGCTAACGGCTACTCCCACCAAAACCAGTGGCGCCCAAAGGAAGTATCGGCCTGCCTGATGCCTCATCGTTTACTGTAACGACGCCCTCCGGGCGAGCACGCGCTGCACTTGCTGGAACAGCGCCTGCGCTTTCGGCATGCTGTCGATCGCCTGGCTCACTTCGGGGTCGGTCTCGATCGCGGCCCGGTCGGCGGCTTTCTTGCCCAGCGCCCGGCTGTACATCTCCCAGCGGATCTGGTCGACGATCCACTGGTGGTTGCTCTGGAAATCGGCATCCTCAAACGGCACATGCTGTTGTTTGAGGAAATCGCGGAACCGGTTCAGCGTATCCTCGTCCGGCATCCAGTTCGCGTTCAGCACAGGCACGCGATCGCTGAAATATTCCGATCCGAAATGGAAGACCGCGCCCGAGGCCAGCACGTGCCGCTGGAAAGCATTCGCCTTGGGCGGATTGTACTTCTCGTCCGGCGTGATGCCGCCGCCGCCATACACCTTGCGTCCGCTATCGGTCGATTTGACGTCTTTCAGGTCCGGCGCGTCGTTGCGCCCGGCGTAGTAGTAATCGAAGAAGGAGCGGTGCTGGTAATCGCGCTGGATCAGCCGCCCGCTCGGCGTGTAGTAGTGGGCGATGGTGAGCAGCAGCGCGGCGCCTTCGGAAAGCGGAAATTGCCCCTGCACCAGTCCCTTGCCAAACGTGTTTTCGCCAATCAGCCAGGCCCGGTCATGATCCTGCAGCGCGCCCGAAACAATCTCGGAAGCCGAAGCCGAGCGCCGGTCCACCAGCACCACGATCGGATAATTCTGCCCATACGGCTTGGCTTTGGCGCGGAACACCTGCTCTTCTTCGGCGCGGCCGCGGTGCGAAACCACTACCTGGCCGTTGCGCAGGAAATGGCCGGCCACCGCCACCGCTTCATTCAATAAACCTCCGGGATTGCCGCGGAGGTCCAGAATCAGGCCGTTGATCGATTGTTCGCCCAACGCCGCCAGCGCCATTTCCATATCCTGCGAAACGCTCTCGGATTCGAAGGTGGCGATGCTGAGATACGCGATGCCCGGCCGCACCCAGAAGGCATCCACGTAGCTGGTCTGAATGGCGTCGCGGGTGACGGAAAGAGTCACCGGCGTATTGCCGCCCTGCCGGCGAATGGTCACCGATACCTTCGTCGCGCGGGGGCCGCGTAGCATGTTGGCCACATCCGCCGTATCCATGCCGTCGGTCGGGTGGCCGTCTACCGCCACGATGACGTCGCCGCGGCGCAACCCGGCGCTCCAGGCCGGCGAATCGGGGAACGGCCGGAACACCACTACCTTGCCGCCATCCACCGAAATCTCCATGCCGACGCCGAAGTACTGCGACCGCTGCCGCCGCTGCATGTCGCGGAATTCGTTGGGATCGAGGAAGTTCGAGTGCGGATCGAGCGTGCGCAGCATGCCCGGAATCGCCCCTTCATAAAACGCCCTTTCGGAAGAGACCGGGTCGGCGAAATTCTTTTCCACTAACGAATACGCGTCCGACATGGCGCGCATGGTGTTTTCGAGGTCATCGTCGCCGCCGGCGGCGTGAACCCGGGTTATGGGGGGGACTACCAGCGCCAGTCCGGTCATACCGGTAGCGGTGATAGCGATTAATGCGGCCTTTCGGATCTTCATGAGCCTGACTCCAGATTCGACGTTGCGGCGCCCGGGAAAGGGTACGGAATCGCTGTTCCTTTCCAAAAAAAGGAATTATCACCACTATGCGATCCCGCCGAGGTGGGTGTCAAGCGGCTGTAACGGGCTAAGGTCACGTTTTGCTGGACTACCACCCCTCCTCCCACCGAAAGAGGTAAGCTATAGCGACATAAGCAAAGAGGATCTGCCGCGTATGTTTCCGACGAGGGCAATTGTGAAGATGCGCGCGGTTTGGCCGATGGCGGTCGCGGCCTGGGTGGCCGTGGTGGCAGCCCCCGGCACGGTTTTTGCGCAATGGCCGTCGTACCCGGCCAAAGCGGAACCCCGGGGCCCAGACGGCAAGGTGGACATGAATGCGCCCGCTCCCCGCACGCCCGATGGGCACCCGGATCTTTCCGGCATATGGGATTTCCGCAACACGATAGGCATCGAAGGGGACAATGCCAAAGCCGTGGATTTCACCGACACCGGCACGGGCCTCGGCCCTCGCCAGGCGTTCAATCCGCGCTTGAGCCAGTTTTTTAACATCGGCAGCACCTTGAAAGGTGGCCTGCCGTTCCGCCCCCTGGCGGCGGAGGTGCGCGCCCGCCGCGCCGCGGAAAACAACAAAGACAATCCCGACGCCCACTGCCTGCCTCTCGGCCTGATGCAACTGCACACCCACCCGCAGCCTCGAAAAATCATTCAGATGCCCGAAGAGACGGTAATTCTTTATGAAGCCCAGGCCGGCATCCGCCAGATTTTCACGGATGGCCGCCCTCTGCCCCCGCGCGATGCGCAGCCGTGGTGGTACGGTTATTCAGTCGGGCATTGGGAGGGCGAAACGCTGGTGGTCGAAACCACCGGCTTCCGCGACGATGTGTGGCTCGACGTCGAAGGCAGCCCGCTCACCAACGCCGGCAAGATGACCGAGCGCTTCCACCGCTTCAATTACGGCCACCTCGAAATCGACGTGACGGTGGACGACCCCAGCGCGTATACCAAGCCCTGGACCGTCAAAATCCGCCAGGTGCTCATGCCCGATACCGAGCTGATCGAATTCATCTGCAACGAAAACGACCGCAGCGGCCCACACCTGGTGGGCAAATAGGAGTCCCATGAAACCGTTATGCTTACTGGCATTAGCCGGAGCAGCGGCCGCGTACGCGCAAATGCCGCCTCCCAACCTTGGCGAAAACACCACCCGCGTTTCGGATCACGTGCAGGTCATTATGGGTTTCCCCAACGTGGCCATCATCACCGGCGACCGCGCGACCCTGGTGGTCGATACCGGCTTAGGCCCTTCGAATGGCGCCACCGTGGCGCGCGTGGCCAAAAGGCTTTCCAAAGGACAGAAGCTTTTCCTCACGACGACTCACTTCCACCCCGAGCACGCGGCCGGCGAAGCCGGCTTCCCGCCGGATACCGTGCTGATCCGCAATGCCGTGCAGCAGCAGGAAGCCGTGGAGCACGGCGCGGAACTGCTGGCATTGTTCAACCGCCTCTCGGCGGAATACAAAAAGCTGCTCGAAGGCGTGAGCGGGCTGCGCCGGCCGGACGTAGTGTTCGATAAAGAATTGCAAGTCGATCTGGGCGGCGTGACGGCGCGCCTGCTTTGGTTCGGCGCGGCCCACACGAAGGGCGATGAGCTGATATTCGTCGAGCCGGACCGCACGCTGATCTCCGGCGATGTGGTGCAGAACAAAGTCGTGCCCGGTATCGCCGGCGAGGGCGGCAGCTTAACAAGCTGGCTCAAGGTGCTGGATGAGGTCGAGAAACTGAAGCCCGCCCACATAGTGCCCGACCACAGCAAGCCGGGCGACGGCTCGCTCATCGAGGAGGATCACCTGTTCATCCTCGATATGCGTTCGCGCGCGCTGGAACTGAAGAACCAGGGCGTTTCGGCGGCGGATGCCGCGAAACGCATGGCTACCGAGTTTGAAACGGCCTATCCCGAGTGGGCACGCAATCCCGATTGGCCGAATCTGAACTCGATCGGTGGATTTGTGCAGCGGATCTACGCCGAAGCGAAGTAGATAGCGCTTTGGTCGGCAGGCGAAGGCCTGCCCCACCTAAGTGCGTGTCGATCAACTGGGAGGTACAATATCGGCCCCTATGGCCGATATTCGAGAATCCGTTGTCGAGGCATTAGTTATGACAGGAAAATTTGATGCCGAGCACGCTCGACTGGCTGAGCGAGCGCGTTACTGTTGCGAATATTGCGATCGTGAAATGCTGAAAAGCGTTGAGGACTACAAGCTGTGGCAGAAGGACCATATTGTTCCGATATGCGCCGGTGGCACCGAGGACTTCGACAACCTCGCCATTGCATGCCGACATTGCAACTGGGATTTCAAACGTGACTGGGACCCCCGCAAAGCTGAAGGCCTCCCGGCAGTGCCACGGCGGGATGATCTAATTAAGGCGGCTCAGGGATACATAAAACGGAAGAAAGCTGAAGCATTGCTGGACCTTGAGCGTGTACGAGAAATTGTCGGTTACCCGTTCAGCGGGAAAGCGCACGCATGATCTGTACTGCGGGGGAGCAGGCGACTGCCAGCTATCGCCCAAATAGCATCGCCCCGGATATGGGGCGTGATCATGTGCTGATTGCAGGCGTAGTAACGACCCAGGAGAATCGACGTTCGGGGGCTCTTAAGACTGCGCTCGGGAGCTATGCTTGGCGGGCAGGCGAAAGCGTCTGCGCCACCCTTCGGCTGGGGGTTAGCGCTCCTCCATCCCCTTCGCCCGATAGACCGGCGCCGTCTCCGGGCCTTTCAGAAACCGGATCATCGCCTTGGCCGCGTCCGCGTTTTGCGCCATCGTGCTCACCGCCGCCGCGAAATTGATGTAGTGTTGCACAGCGGCCGGCAGCGGGCCAACCAACTGAACGCCCGGCGCGGGCAGAATCTCGCTGCCCAGAGTCAGCACCAGATCCGCCTTGCCGGCGGCTACATTGGCGTCCGCCTCCACCGAGCCGTGCGTCAGGATCGTTTTAGCCTTCATCTCGCCGGCGATGCCGAATTTCTGTTCCATCTCTTCTACGAATTTCCGGCTCGCTCCGTCAGCCGCGTAACTGACGTACTTCGCTTTTAGCAGAGTGGCCTTCATCGCCTCCGGCGTCGAGATATCCGGCTTCGGCGCCCCCGCGCGAATCCCCACGCCCACGCCGCAGCGGGCGATATCGGCGCGGGTAGCGGCAACCAGCTTCCCACTTTGTATGAACCTGTCGATGGCTTCGGTGGTGAAGATGGCGAGGTCGAACTTTTCGCCGCCGTCGATCTTCTTCACCAAGTCGGTGGTCGAGCCATACTCAATAGCCAGCGGATGGCCGATGGCCCGCTCGCACTTCGGCTGCAGCTCCTTGATTACCTCGCGCACCCCGTTGGAGCACAGCACGTGAAGGGGCTGCTGCGCGGCCGCGCCGCCGGCGATTGCCAGCGCGAGCAGCGGAATCGAGAGTTTGCTCATGCTTGGAGGATACTATCACGGAACGAGAACGGCCGCGCCGTCGATGGAATCGCTCTTGAGCGCCTGCAGGGCCTCGTTGGCTTGCGCCAGCGAAAAGGGCGTTACTCTCGGCTTCAGCCCGATTTCGGCGGCGGCGCGCAGAAAATCGCGGGCATCGGCGCGAGTCATGTTGGCGACGCTGCGCAGTTGGCGCTCGCCCCAGAGCAACGTATCGTAATCGAACTGCGGCATGCGGTCCAGGTGAATGGCATTGATGGCCACTACGCCGCCTTTGCGCAGGCTGGCCAGCGCCGCCACCACAACATCTCCGCTAGGCGCGAAGGTGACCGCGCAATCGAGCGGCACAGGCGGTTTGTCGCGCTCCGCTCCCACCCATGTCGCGCCCAGCGACCCGGCCAGTTTGCGGTGCGATTCGCCCCGCGTCGCCACATACACTTCGCACTTCCAGGCGCGCAGCACCGCGATCGCCAAATGCGCCGATGCCCCGAACCCGAACAGCCCCACGCGATCCCCAGGGCGCGCGCCCGCCACGCGCAGCGCCCGGAAGCCGATAATCCCCGCGCAGAGCAGCGGCGCCGCCTGCAGATCGTCCAGCGCCGGAGGAAGGGGAAAGGCGAAATCGGCGCGCGCCAGCGCGTATTCGGCGTAGCCGCCGTTTACGGTGTAGCCGGTGAAGGTGGGCGCATCGCACAGGTTTTCGAGGCCCGCTTGGCAGTAGGGGCAGGTTCCATCCGTGCCGCCGATCCAGGAGACGCCTACGCGCGCTCCCTTTTTCAGTTCACCTGTAGCTCCGGCCACCACTTCCCCAACGATCTGGTGCCCCGGAATCACCGAAGTGCCGCGCGGCGCCAGTTCCCCTTCCACAATGTGCAGATCCGTGCGGCAAACGCCGCAAGCTTTCACGCGCAGCAAAACCTGGCCGGACGCCGGCTCTGGCTCCGGAATTTGCTGAATCTCCAGCGGCCGGCCCGCGACCGGCCCCGGTTTTGCCAAAACGGCCGCGCGCATCACCGCAGCACTTCGTTGAGCGACCCCTGGCGGTAGCCCTCCAGGTCCAACGTGACGTACTTGAAGCCCAGGCTTTTGAACAGCGCCGTGAAGCGCCGCGCCATATCGACTGAGAGCGCTTTTTCCATTTCCTCCGGCGCAATTTCGAGGCGCACCATCTCGCCGTGAAAGCGCACCCGGAACTGGCGGAAGCCGAGCGCCCTCACCTGTTCCTCGCCTGTCTCGACAGTCTTCACGTTTTGGATCGTTACCGGGGTGCCGTAGGGGATGCGCGAACTCAGGCACGCCGATGCCGGCCGGTCCCAGGTGGGCAGGCCCGCCCGGCGCGAAAGCTCGCGGATCTCCGCTTTCGTCAGTCCGGCATCGGCCAGCGGCGCGGCTACCTGGTGCTGCGCGGCGGCCCGTTGGCCGGGGCGGTAATCGTCCAGATCGTCCAGGTTGACGCCATACACAATGTGCTCGATCGAGCGCTCGCGTCCCACCTGCTTCAGGCGCGTGAACAACTCGTCTTTGCAGTGGAAGCAGCGGTCGGGATTGTTGGCGGCGTATGCCGGACTGTCGAATTCGTTGGTCTGAATGTACTCGTGCGCGATGCCGAACTGTTTCACGAACGCTTCGGCATCGCGCTTATGCGATTGCGGAAAGGAGGGTGAATCCGCCGTAATGGCGAGCGCTCCGGCGCCGAGCGCCTGCTGGGCCGCCCAAGCCAGATAAGCCGAATCGGCCCCGCCCGAAAACGCCACGATCACGCGCCGCATGCGGCCGAGCGCTTCGAGGAGGGCGGTCTGTTTGGCGGTGAGGGCGGTTTCCATGAGGTTGGCGGGCGAAAGCGCCTGCCCCACCATCATTCTACTGAACGGGCAGAGACTCCTGTCCGTTGCCGTTGTGATCCTCCGTCTCCGGAATCACCGACGCCGCGGCCACTTTATCGCCTTCCTCCAGCGTCACCAGGCGCACGCCTTGCGTCGAGCGGCCCGCCTGCCGGATGGTCGAAGAATCGATGCGGATGATCTTGCCGTTCTGGCTCACAATCACCAGCTCCGAATCCTCCTTCACCGAAAGGATCGCGACCACTTTGCCGGTCTTGCCGGTGGTCTTCATGTTGATCACGCCCTTGCCGCCCCGCGCCGTCAGCCGGTAATCATCGAGCGGTGTGCGCTTGCCGTAGCCGTTTTCGGCGATGGAAAGAATCAGCCCTTCTTTTTCGACCACTTCCATGCCGATCAGGGAATCGCCCTCGGCCAGATCCATGGCGCGCACGCCCCGCGCCTGCCGGCCCATCGGCCGCACCTGGCTCTCCGCGAACCGGATCGCCTGGCCTTCATGCGAACCCAGGAAAATGAAATTCTCGCCGTTGGTTAATTTGGCGCCGATCAGCTCGTCGCCTTCGTCGAGCGTCACCGCGATGATGCCGCGCGACATCGGGTTATCGAACTCGGTGAGCTCCGATTTCTTGATCACCCCCGCCTTGGTCACCATCACAATGAAGCGGTCCGGAACGAAATCCTTCACCGGCAGAATGGCCTTCACCGTTTCGTCGGCCTGCAGGTTGATCAAATTGGAGATGTGCTTGCCGCGCCCGGTGGTGCTGGCATCGGGAATCTCATATGCCTTCAACCAGTACACGCGGCCGCGGCTGGTGAAGATCAGCAGATAGCTGTGCGTGGAAGCCACCAGCAGGTATTCGACGAAATCTTCCGCGCGCGTGCTCATGCCGATGCGGCCCTTGCCGCCGCGGGTCTGCCGGCGGTAGGTGTCGATGGCCGTGCGCTTCAAATAGCCGCCGTGCGTCACGGTGATCGCGACGTCTTCCACCTGCACCAGATCTTCCAGCTTGATTTCGCCGGTGTCCTCGATAATCTCGGTGCGCCGCTCGTCGCCGTATTCCTTCTGGACTTCTTTCAGCTCCTTCACAATCACGTCCCGCAGCACCTTGTCGGATCCGAGGATCTCGAGGTATTCGGCGATGCGCCGCTGGATGTCCGCCAGTTCGTCCAGAATCTTCTGCTGCTCCATTCCGGTGAGCCGCTGCAATTGCAACTCGATGATTGCCTGCGCCTGTTTTTCCGTGTATTCGAAGCGGGCGATCAGCGAATCGCGCGCCTCCCGCGGCGATTTCGCCGCGCGAATCAGTCTGATGGTCTCATCGAGATTCTGCAGCGCTTTTTGGAAGCCCAGCAGGATGTGCTCCCGTTCGCGCGCCTTGCGCAGTTCGTACTCGGTGCGCCGGCGGACCACCTCGATCCGGTGCTCGATAAAGAACTTGATCGTGTCCACCAGGCCCAGCTCGCGCGGCTGGCCGTTGACGATGGACAGCATAATGATGCCGAAGCCGATCTGAAGCTGGGTCTGCTTGTAGAGATTGTTGAGGATGACCTCCGCCTGTTCGCCGCGCTTAAGCGGGAACACCACGCGCACGCCGTCGCGATCGCTTTCATCCCGCGGCTCGCCCATGCCTTCCAGCTTCTTTTCGTTAATCAGCGCGGCCACTTGTTTGATCAGGTTGGCCTTGTTCACCTGGTACGGAATTTCCGTGACCACGATTTGTTCGTGATCCTTGCCCACCCGCTCGATGGCGGCGCGCGCGCGAATCTTCAGTTGCCCGCGGCCCTTGGTGTACGCATCCAGAATTCCCTGCCGCCCGAGGATGAATCCGCCGGTCGGAAAATCGGGGCCGGGCACCATTTCGAGAATTTTCGAAAGCGGCGTCTGCGGATTCCGAATCAATTCAATCGCGGCGTTGATGATTTCCGTCAAATTGTGCGGCGGAACGTTGGTCGCCATGCCCACCGCGATTCCGGCCGAACCGTTGATCAGCAGGTTCGGCACGCGCGCCGGCAGCACTTCCGGTTCGACTTCCGTATCGTCGTAATTCGGCCGGAAATCCACCGTTTCCTTGTCGATATCTTCCAGCAGGGCCGTGGCAATGCGGGCCAGGCGAGCTTCGGTGTACCGCTGCGCCGCCGGCGGGTCGCCGTCCATCGAGCCGAAATTCCCTTGCCCTTCCACCAGCGGGTAGCGCATCGAAAACGGCTGCGCCATGCGCACCAGCGCGTCGTAAATCGGCGCGTCGCCGTGCGGATGGTATTTTCCCATTACCTCGCCGGTGATCTTGGCGCACTTGCGTGTCGGCCGGTTGGGCTGCAAGCCCAATTCGTGCATGGCGAAGAGAATGCGGCGGTGTACCGGCTTCAGCCCATCCCGGATATCCGGTAGCGCGCGGCCCACGATCACGCTCATGGCGTAATCGAGGTACGAGCGGCGCATCTCGTCTTCGATGTTGACGGGGAGCAGGTTCTTGTTCCCGCCGTCGCCGGCGCCGGGCAGCGGAAGCTGCCCTCCCGGCGGCACGGGTGGATCCTGCGGCGGTAGTTCCTGGTCTGCCAAATTGACTCCTTTTGGGGTGGTTTATTCTATTTTAACCGGTGACGCGGGCGATCTCCGGACAACCGAACAGACACAATAGAGAAGGAGTATTCGATGTCCACCAGTGACGGTCCCCAGGTCCCTCAGAGTGAAGAGGTCATGCGCCAGGCGCTGCGGGATTATGCCATGGTCACTCTCGACTCGAGCGGCAAAATCGTGCAGTGGAGCGAGGGCGCCGAGAAGATTTTCGGCTGGCGGGAAGCGGAAGTGATCGGCCGTACATTCGATGTGCTGTTCACCCCGCAAGACCGGGCGGCTCGCACGCCCGCCGAAGAACTGGCTCGTTCGGCCGAGGGCGAACCGGCGCCGGATGAGCGGTGGCATTTGCGCAAGGACGGCAGCCAGGTCTTTCTCTCCGGATTCGTGCGCCCTCTGCGCGCCCCGGATGGAGAGATTACGGGGTTTTGCAAGCTGGCGCGCGATATCACCGCGCAGAAGCTGCAGCAACTGCAGCAGGAATCGGCTCTGCACCGGGAACGGGTGGGCCTCTTGGAAGCCGTGAAGCGATGGAAATATCTGGAGGAGATTTTTGAAAACCTGCCCGCGCTTGTCGGCCTCGTCCGGCTTCCGGAGCAGACGTATGTCTTTGCGAATCGCAGCCTGCGGGAACTCGCGGGAGGCAACGAGCTGATCGGCCGGAATTTTCGGGAGGCGCTGCCCGTTCTTGGCGGCGAACACCTCCGCCCGTTCGAGACCGTGGCCGCTACCGAGCACCCTTATGTGGCAAAAGAGCAGGTAATTCGAACGCCGGACAGCATCGGCTCCCAGGGGCGCTATTTCGATTTCGCCTATCAGCCCATGCGGAGCGAAACCGGCGATTATGAGGGGGTCCTCATATTCGCCGTGGATGTTACCGAGCGGGTGCGCACCCGGGAAGCTTCCGAACAGGCCAGCCGCGAACTCGCGGCCGAACGCGACCGGCTCCAAATCGAGGTGGAAAAGCGCAAACGGAGCGAGGTTCTGGCGGGCGAGCATGCCGCCCTGCTTGCCGAGCAGGCGGCTCTGCTTGATTTGGCCCAGGACGGCATTATGGCCATGAACCTGGAAGGAATCATCGAGCATTGGAACTCGGGGGCGGAAAAGATGTACGGGTGGAGCAAGCGGGAGGCCATCGGCAGAAACATCCACGAACTCTTGCATACCGAATTTCCCCAGCCTTTAGAGGAGATTTGGCGCGTTTTGTTCACCGCCGGGGAATGGGAAGGCGAATTGAAACACCGTTCCCGGCTGGATAAAGAACTGTTGGTATCGAGCCGCTGGGTTCTTCGGAAGCGCGACGGCGCGATCGCCGGCTGGCTGGAAATCTGCCGCGATATTACCGAACACAAGAAGATCGACGCTCATCTCCGCCAGGCCGATAAGCTGGAGAGTCTCGGCATATTGGCCGGCGGAATTGCGCACGATTTCAACAATATTCTCACGGGCGTGATGGGCAACATCGGTCTAGCCATGGAGATAGGGGAAGCGGGTTCGCCGGTAAACAAGCTCCTCACAAGCGCATTGCAGGCGAGCGAACGCGCCGCCATGCTGACCAGGCAGATGCTAGCCTATGCTGGCAAGGGCGAGTTTGTTGTCGAGAACGTGGACGTTTCCGCCGTCGTGCGCAAAACCATCGAACTGGTCGGCAGCTCAATTCCCAACGATGTGCAACTCGATCTGGCGCTTGCCGATGAGCTTCCTCCGGTGCGGGCGGGCGAGACGCAAGTGGAGCAGGTGGTCATGAACCTGATCCTGAATGCCGCCGAAGCGATCAGTGAGCGCAGCGGCAAAATCTTTGTGCGCACCGGGGCCGTGGAAATCGATATGGCGGGCGCGGCGCAGCCCTATGACATCGGCCGGCCGGAGCCGGGACAGTATGTCTCGCTGGAAGTGCGAGATACCGGAAGCGGAATCGATCCATCCATCCGGGCCAGCATTTTCGACCCGTTTTTCACAACGAAATTCACTGGCCGCGGGCTCGGTCTGGCCGCCCTTTCCGGCATCGTGCGCGCGCTAAAAGGGGCCGTGCTCGTAGACAGCAAGCCAGGAGAGGGGGCCCTGTTCCGTGTTCTGCTGCCCACCGGCGGTCCCGCCCATGGCCTGCAGGCGGTGCCGCCGGCCGCGGAGCAGCGGCTGCCGATTCTGGTTGTGGACGACGAGGAAGTCGTGCGCCAGGTAGCTTATGCCATCCTGCATGGTCGCGGTTACGAAGTGCTCCTCGCCGCAAGCGGGCAGGAGGCGCTAAATATCGTTCGCGAGAGAAACGGCCGGATCGCCCTTGTGCTGCTGGATATGGCCATGCCCGCAATGCCTGGCGAAGAAGTGTTCCGCCGGCTGAAGAGGATTCACCCCGATATACCGGTCGTTGTCTCCAGCGGCTATACCGAGCAGGAGGCGGTGCGGCGTTTTGGCGGTTTGGGGGTCATCGGCTTTGTGCAAAAGCCATATTCGCCCAAGGAGCTGATGGAAAAGCTCGCAGCCGCGCTGCAGCGGTAGTTGGACATTAGTGGGGCAGGCGTTTTCGGCCGCCAACCGCGCAGCGCGGCGCGTTTCCGAGCCGCGACGTCAGGGGAGCGGCCGGCCGGCGCCACACTAACGATTTCGGTTATTCTGCTCCTATGATCTTCACACCCTTACCGCCGGGTCCGCTATGAGCCTGCCGCGGATTTACCCGATCCTCGATACGGAAACCCTCAAAAATCTGGGTCTTTCGCTGGAGAACGCGGCCGCCGGGTTGCTCGAGGGCGGCGCCACCCTCATCCAATTGCGCCACAAAGGCCACTGGGGCCGGGAAATCTACGCGTCCGCCCAAACGGTTGCCGGGCTGTGCCGGCAGGCCGGGGCGCAACTGATTATCAACGATCGCGCCGATTTCGCCATGCTCCTGGGCGCCGGCCTGCACCTGGGCCAAAACGATCTGCCGCCCCGCGACGGCCGGAATCTTCTGGGCAATGCGGCCATGATCGGCTATTCCTGCCATAGCGCGGGACAAATTTCCATAGCACGCGGGGAGCCGGTGGATTATGTTGCGCTCGGCCCGATTTTCCCCACCGCTTCCAAGCGAGACCCCGACCCGGTGGTGGGAGTGGATCAATTGCGCTTCTGCCGCACGCTACTCGAACGGCCGCTCGTTGCCATTGGCGGGATTACGCTCGAGAATGCGGTGGGCGTACTCCGCGCCGGCGCCGATTCGGTAGCCATCCTCTCCGGCGTGATTCCCCAGCCTGCTTCGGCGCACGCCGTGCGGTCGCGAATGGAACAATGGCGCGCGCTCGCCGCGGCGGTGTGACGGAGAGGCCTAAAGCTTTGCCGAAGACGTCCGATATGTCCAGCAGTGGTAATTTCTCTGAAGCGCTTCCTGGATAGCGGAAGCAACGATAAAAGCGACAACCGTGTAGAGATGCTGGAGCGGGTGGTCCAACTGCTGCTGCGGGCCTTCGCGTTGCACAACGTTCCGGGCGCGCCCGAAGATTGCGCCGCCTTTCGAGCCGGCATCCAGCAGATTTCCGATTCCATCGAGACCGTCCGCGATCCCAAAGACTACCTGGTTTTGGGAGGCTCCGCCATTCGCGTCATTGAGGATTACCACCGGCGGACCGCCCGGTACCTGTCCGGGCTGCGGGCTGAAATGCAGCGCATGATCGGCATGCTCGCCGCATCCGTCAGCAGCATTTCCGAAGCCAGCAACGAGAACCTGCTGCGCCTGCGCAACATCGAAAACCAGGTGGCACAGGCGGCGGAACTGGACGATGTGCGCCAGGTGAAATCCCGGCTTTCCGAATGTCTCGACGATATCCGGCGTGAAACAGAGCGGCAAAAGACGCGCACCAGCAGAACCGTGGCCGATCTTCATGGGGTCTTGGAATCCGCCCGCACCGGGCTCGCCAGAGCCGAAGCGAATTCGGAAACCGCCCGCGGCGAAACCGATCCGGCCAGCGGACTTCCAGGCAGGCGCGCCGCGGAAAGCGCCATCGAACGGGAGTGCCTCCTGGAAAAGCCATCTTACGTGGTTGTTATCGACCTCGATAACCTCCCGGCGGTACGCCTTCGATACGGTCACGAGATCGGCAATCAGGTCCTGCGGGCTTTTGGAGATCACGTTTTACGGCTGCTTGCTCCGGAAGAAGAACTGTTCCACTGGGACGATGCCGTATTGCTGGTGCTTTCGCGGCGCTCCGAGCGGCCGTATCGGATCCGGGAGAGATTCGGCCGGATCGTGGAGAAGAAGTTCGAACACTCGATTCAGACCGCGTCGCGGGATACGATCCTGACCGTCGCCCCCCGTTGGGCGGTGCTGCCGGTAAGCTCGGAAGCTCGAGCCGTGTTCCGGAAAATCGAACAGTTTCTCGCTCCCCAGGAAGCAACGGCTTCCAGCCGCAAGTAGTGTCTGAAGAAGGAATAGCCTCCGGAAACCGCGTGCTAGGATGAAACTTGTCAGGTCTCGGGCTCCGTGCAACGGGCGGCCGCGAACCCCGCCAGGTCCGGAAGGGAGCAACGGTAGTGGTGCGGCTCGTGTGCCGCGGATTCCCCGGGGCCTGGCAGAGCCTGGCCCCTCTTAAAGGGCGGGAAAAAAGCCCGCACAGCCAAAAAACTTTCGATGTACCAGGTCATTGCCCGCAAATACCGCCCGCAAACCTTTGCGGAAGTGCTGTGCCAGGAACACGTCAAAACCACCCTCGAAAACGCCATCGCGCAGAAACGCATCGCGCACGGCTACATTTTTTCCGGGCAACGAGGCACGGGCAAGACGACGATTGCGCGCATTCTGGCCCGCTGTTTGAATTGTACGCAGGGGCCGACGCCCGCCCCTTGCGGCGAGTGCCCCAGTTGCCGCGAAATCAGCGCCGGCGGCACGGTGGATGTGATCGAAATCGATGCCGCTTCCAACCGCGGCATCAACGAAATGCGCGAGCTGCGCGAGAATGTCCGCTACCAGCCCGCCCGCGACCGCTATAAGGTTTTCATCATCGACGAAGCCCACCAGATCACGACGGAAGCCTTTAACGCGCTTCTCAAAACCATCGAAGAGCCGCCGCCGTGGGTAGTGTTCGTCCTCTGCACCACCGAGGCCCACAAGATTCCGGCGACCATCGCCTCCCGCTGCCAGCACTTCAGTTTCCGCTCGGTGGATTTCGAAGAGCTGACCCGGCGCATGGCGGCCATCTGCGCCCAGGAAGGAATCGAAGCCGATGCCGACGCGCTGGCCGTCATCGCGCAGGCGGGCGAAGGCAGCGTGCGCGATTCGCTTTCCGCGCTCGATCAGGCTATTGCCTGCTGTGGCGCCCGGCTCAATGCAGCCGATGTGCGCGCTCTGTTGGGCGCCTTTTCGCTCGAATCGCTGGAACAGGTCAGCCACGCGCTGCTCGAGGGGAATGCCGCGCGCATGCTCGAAGTGGTCGACGAGCTGGAGCGCAACGGCCACAACCTGCAGCACTTCAGCCGCGAGCTTTCCCGCTACTTCCGCAACCTGCTGGTGATGCGCATCGCTGCCACGGGCGCCGGCCGGCTGGTGGCCGCCTCGGAAGCGCAGCGCCAGAGATTGGCGGAAACCGCGGCCCGCTTTTCGGAGGAAGATCTCACCCGCTATCTGCAACTCAGCCTCGATCTTTTCCGCGATCTCCAGTTCTCGCTTCAGCCGCGCTTCCATCTGGAAATGGGACTGGTGCGCATGGTGCACGCCGGCCGCCTGCTGCCGATCGAAGAAGCGCTGGCCGGACTGAAAAATCCCGGTTCCCAGCCCCAGGCCCCCACTCCGCGGCTTTCCGCCGACGCACCCCAACCGGCGCGGCCCGCTCCGGCTTCCGGCTCCCAGTCCCCGGCCCCTGCCTCCGAGCCGCGATCGGTAGGGAGCGGTCAGGCTTCTCCCCAATCCCCGAATGCCGATGCTCGGGAACGTCTCCACGCCCACCTCGCCCAGCAGGGCCTCACCCACCTTGCCGATGCCGTGGAGAACTCGCGCATCAGTCTGACCGCCAGCGAACTGCAGGTCGCCACCGCCAAATCGTACGCCCTGTACTTCCGAGATCGCCAGTTGATCGAAGCTGTGCGCGAGGCATTCGACAGGCCGCTGAAAATCCAGGTAACCGTCAGCGACGATTCGGCCGGCCCCAACCCTCCGTCTTCGATCTCCGGTCCCGAGTCCTCCACCGGAGACGACGCCACCCAGCGCGCCCTCGCCAATCCCGAGGTGCGCCGTTTCCAGGAAGTCTTCCCCGGCAGTAAGGTATATAAAGTTAGAAACCTGAAGGAGTAGCTAAGTGAAGTTACCCGGCAACATGCAGTCCATGATGCGCCAGGCGCAGCAGATGCAGGAGAAACTCCAGGAGGAAATCCGCCGGCTCCGCGTGGAAGCCTCCGCCGGCGGCGGTATGGTCACCGTCCATATGGATGGCCAAAAGAATCTGCTGTCCATCAAGATCGATCCCGAAGTGGCCGGCGACTTGGAAATGCTGCAGGACCTCATCGTGGCCGCTTCCAATGAAGCGGTAAAAAAGGTGGACGACGAAATCAAAGGCAAGATGAGCGGCATGCTGGGCGGCATGGGTCTGCCGCCTGGAATGTTTTAACCGTGCTCCGCATAATTCACAACGCCGCCGAACGGCATCGCGGGACATTCCACAAAAAACTGTTTACGATAGACCAATAGCGTATGGCGGATTTCGCGGAGCCGCTGGCGCGGCTCATTACCGAACTGAAACGGCTGCCGGGCATCGGCCAGAAATCGGCGCAGCGCATCGCTTTCCATCTTCTCCGCGCCTCCAATGAAGAAGCCGGCCAGCTTTCCGCCGCCATTCTCGATGTGAAGCAAAAGCTGGCGCAGTGCCAGGTTTGCAACAACATCTCCGATCAGCAGCTTTGTCACTACTGCCGCGACCCCCACCGCGATCCCAGAGTGATTTGCGTGGTGGAAGAGCCCAACGATATTGTCGGCATCGAGACTACCCGCCAGTTTAACGGCCGTTATCATGTGCTGCACGGCGCTCTTTCCCCGCTGCGCGGCATCGGCCCCGATTCGCTCAAAATCAGAGGCTTGGTGGACCGCATCGGCAGCGGGGAGATGCAAGAGGTCATCATAGCCACGAACCCCACCGTCGAAGGCGAAGCCACGGCCATGTACCTCGCGCGCCTTTTGAAACCCCTCGGTGTGCGCGTCACCCGCATCGCCATGGGCGTGCCTGTCGGCAGCGGCCTCGAATTCGCCGACGAAGTCACCCTTCAGAAAGCCATGGAAGGCCGCCGGGAGATGTAGCCGGCGGGCTTGGCCTAGCGGGGCGGGGCCGACGCCATTTTCGGGAGCGGCGCTCTCCCCGCGAAGCCCCGGCACCATCCGACAAAGGCCGCCATGTAGGTGTAAACCACGGGGGTCAGGTACAAGGTCATGAGTTGAGAGAACGCCAGGCCACCGACCACAGCCATCCCCAATGGCTTGCGCGCTTCGCCTCCCGCGCCCCATCCCAGCGCCACGGGAATACTCCCGAGCAACGCCGCCAGCGTAGTCATCATGATCGGCCGGAAGCGGATCAGGCAGCCTTCGTGAATGGCCGCGAGCGGGCTTTTGCCCTCCGCGCGCTCCGCTTCCAGGGCGAAATCGATTTGCATGATGGCGTTTTTCTTCACGATGCCGATCAGCAGAATCAATCCCACGAAGCTGTAAACGCTCAACTCGACCTTAAACAATAGGAGCGTGAGCAGAGCGCCGAATCCGGCCGAAGGCAGCCCGGAAAGAATCGTCAGCGGCTGGATATAGCTTTCGTAGAGGATTCCTAACACGATGTACACCACCAGGGTCGCAATCAGCAGCAGCAATCCCATATTGCGCATGGAATCCTGAAACACTTTGGCCGATCCCTGAAACGTTCCCGTCACAGCCGCGGGCAGACTGGCCTTGGCCGCTTGTTCGATCGCATCGGTCGCCTGCCCGAGCGAAAACCCCGGCCGCAGTCCGAACGAAATCGTGACCGAGGGCAGTTGCCCCGAGTGCGGAATGCTGTTCGGCCCGGCGTCCAAGGCGAGATGGGCAATTGCGCTCAGGGGCACCAGTTGGCCCGCATGCGATTTCACATACAGCAGCTTGAGGGAATCCTCGAAGCGCTGATATTGCGGCAGGACTTCCAGCAGCACGCGGTACTGGTTATTGCTGCCATAGATGGTGGAAGCAAGCTGCGGCCCGAATGCATCGTATAGCATTCCGCCCACGTCGTTCCAGTCCACATCCAGCGCCGCGGCGCGGTCGCGGTCCACTTGAATCCGAATCTGCGGATTGCGGATCTGCAGATCGCTGGTCACGTCCACCACTTGCGGCAGGCGCCGCAGGACCTCTTCCAGTTTCGGCGCCGAGCGGTAGAGCTCCGCGGTGTCTGTCGAGTACAGGGTGTAATCGTAGCTCGCGGTGGAATTGCGGCCGCTGAAACGGATCGGCTGCGGAATCGACATGGAAATACGCAGGCCCGGAAAACCCGCGATCCTGGGGCGCACGCGGTTGATGATCTGCGCGACGGAG
>DATGKM010000075.1:0-14755 GCA_035294665.1 Bryobacteraceae bacterium
GCCGTTCCGAAGATTCGCCCATGAGAAGGGAAAGCGGGCAAACGCAAACCCTTCTCCGTTCGCGGCTCTGTGCGGCCTCCCGTTGGTCGGCCCCGAGCTGCACAACAACTTTGGAGTAGACAAACCATCATAGGAGAGGAACCGTATGAAGGCGAATTGCTGGATGGGCACAAAGAAGATGGAAGTGCAGGATGTTCCGAACCCCAGGATCCTGAACTCGCAGGACGCTATCGTGAAGCTCACGAGCACCGCCATCTGCGGCTCGGTGCGGGCCAGTGGGGCAGTTCGCGATCAAATGCGCGTTTCTGCTGGGCGCCGAGCGCGTGATCGCCATCGACCGCTACCCCGAGCGGCTGCGCATGGCGCGCGAAACGAGTATCGAGGCGGTGGGAATGGAAGCTCACGCGGCTAACCTGATGTACGCCTACGACCGCGCCAAGCAGTCGCTAATGCTCGAATCCGACCGGCCGATCGCGCTGCGCCAGGCGATCATGGCCTGCCGCAACGGCGGCATTGTTTCGATCCCAGGAGTGCACGGCGGGTTTGCCGATAAGCTGCCCATGGGATCGTTGATGAACCGCTCGCTCACCATCAAGACGGGCCAGACGCGCGCGCACCGGTATTTGGAGCCGCTGCTGGAACGGATTGAAAAGGGCGAGATCGACCCGAGCTTCGTGGTGACGCATCGCATGAAGCTCAAAGACACTCCCGCGGCCTACGATACGTTCCTGAATGAGCAGGACAAGTGCATGAAGGTGGTGCTGAAACCGTAAACCATTCGTGGCGGAGCGTCACATCGGATCGACTGCCGCCGCTTGGCTCCCGCGAGAATCATCCCGCGCCGTAACACCAGGCTCAGTACATCCGCGGGGTGTTGCTCCGAGCGCCATGCGAATGCCGGCCGCGGCAGCGGTGAGTAGCAGGGGAAGGAACAGGACGCGGGTCGTTATTCCACCACCGAATTCCAGCCGCGGCTGGAGAGATCCCGCCAGATGACGGCGCCGCCGGCCAGACCATACGGCGGTGGAAAAGGCCACGGTAAGGATCATGATCCAGGCGAAATCGAAGGCTTGACGGAATCGAGATGGCCGGCGGTTTGGATGGTGATCGAGACGGCGAAGGCGGAAATCACGGCGGAGACTTCGCTCCACGCATTGATGCGCCACCAGAACCATTATGTGGGGTTCGTAACGGTTAGGAAAAGGAGTTGGCGGCTTAGCGCGCTCTGGCGGCGGATGTGCACCGATGGTAATCAAAAAAAGCCGGCTCCGGAGAGCCGGCCCAAACGACTTAAGCAAAAGGGCGTTCCCCCCGAATCGTCCTTCTGCTCAGTCTCCAACCATAGGGATACGGCGGGCGGGCGTTTAGTTCCAGTCAAGATGGGGAGCCAGTGCGTGCACTAACGTTCAGTTGCGTGGGCCGGGGCTTTCCGTACGTCCGGCGAGGGGCTGCACCGCGCCCGCGCCGCAGACGGCCACGCCGCGTTCGGCAAGCGCGTTCAGGAATTCCAGCAGCAGCGAGTAAAACACCTGTTCGGTGAGGGCCTGTTTGCCGGGAAGGCGGAACGTGGCGGGTAGCTCTTTGGCGATGGAGAGCCTGACGGAATTGAGCTGCGGGCGGCCGGCGCGGTCGCGCTTGTTGGCCAGAGTGATGGGAGTTTGCATGACCGAGCCGGTGCGGCCATCCACATAGAACTGGCAGCGGGAGAACCAGCCGAGGTTACCGGGATCGGAGGCGTCGAAGAGCAGCAGGCGGTTGGGCGCGCTGAGATCGAGCTGCACGTGCCGCTGGCCGTCCTTGGTTTTGGCTTCAAAACCGGCTCTGCGTGCAATATTGGCGATCATCTCGGGTTGGACTTCGAGATAGAGCAGCTTGTGTGAACCGGCCTGAAGCACCTGCATCGAATGCCCATTGTAGCGCAGGCACCTGGCGGGGCGGCCCGCGGTGGCTAGTGGCTCGTCCCTGAGCCGGCGCTAGTAATCAACGGCTCCCCGACGGTCGCATCTCCGGGGTGAGTGCGTTCGGTGGTGCTAACGAATTTGCTGCCACAGGCCAGTACGGATTACAACGGCGCGGTAACCGCGTATCGAAACGGCTATAGGATTCTTACCTTCTCTTAACAGCGCGCTCCCGCGACCGAAAAACAAACAAGCTCAAACTTGTTTTATGAGAATCCGGGGAACCGTGCAGTGCCTTTGGCGCAATTCCGCCACAGCACAAGGGTACGCGACCGGAGGTTCTTTACACAGCCACACTTCTCACTCGCGGGAGTACCTGGACTTCATCCCGAGGGTGATGCGCCGCGTGCCCCCCGCCGAGCGTTTCCGGCGCTGGCTCGAGACCCGGCACGGTGAGCGCTCGGACAAAGCTGTGCGCTACGGCGACGCGTTCTGGCGGCCGCCGTTGAATCCGCGCGCCGCTTGACGAGCTGGAAGCAGGCCAGATCCAGAAGCTGGGCGCTACGCCGCTGGTCTCGATTACCGACCACGACGAGCTGGAGGCCCGCGCCGATCTGAACGCGCTGGGCGTGGCGGTTCCGTATTCGCTCGAGTGGTCGGTTTTGTTTCACCAGACAATGTTCCATATCGGGGTGCGCAACCTGCCCGCGGGGCAGGCCAGGGATCTGGCGGCCAGCATGACGCAAGTGACAGCGAACCCGGCCCGGGCGCTGATTGCGGAAATGTTGGCCGCGCTGGCGAATTTGCCGGACGTGCTGGTGGTGCTGAATCACCCTTATTCCAATGCGCCGCGAACCGCCGATTCCGCCCGCGTTCCTTTCGACGCCCGAGAAGGCGATGGAGTTGAGAACGGCTTGATGGCGATTCGCCGATTACCGGCCCTGCGGCCGAGTGGCTAGCGGATGCTGCGTAAGCGGTCCTGCCGGCTGGCGATCTGCTGGATCCGGAGCGCATAATTTCCCTCCATTACGACAACTTCCCCGCGGGCTACCAGGCGGTGATTGACCAGAAGTTCTACCGGCTCGTTGATGCCCCGATTCAGTTCCACAATCGATCCGGTGGTCAGCTTCAGAACATCCTTGAGCGGCAACTCCGTTTTTCCGAACGAAATGCTGACTGGAAGCTCGACATCCATGAGGAGTTCCAGTGTGCGGGACGCGACTGGCGGCGGAGCGGCTTCGTGTTCTCCGGAATCAGCCGGCGAATACTCAGCGTGCGGAGAGAGGGATAGGGCTTTAACCAGAGCGGGGGACAAGGCTACCGCGATGGCAGGCAAATCGGTTTCCTCAATGCGGAGGGAAGCCATCAGCCAATCGTGCTGGCCCTCGGGAGGCTGCTCGCCGGCATCCTCGGAAGCGACCTCATGACCCAAATAGGACCCTAGCGAACGGGCCAGCGAGGATACCCATTGCGAGACGATTTCCCGCCACGTCTTGCGGATTTCTTCCGGATTCGATTCCTCGAGGCCCGCCGCCTGTAGGGTAAGTTTGCCGATCCGGTCCGAGGTGGGGGCGGGCGCGGCAATCCAGATACCGGCTTCCTGCGGACAGAAAATCTTGAAGTAGGAATAAGAGGTTTCGGGGCCCGATACCCCCACGGCTTCCGCTGTCCCGCTTGCCGGTTTCCAGTGCACGGCCGGGGGGCGGTCCGTCATTGACTCGATTACCGGGGCCAAATCCTGGACCCAGGCGTCCAGCAACTTGCGCGTGCTTTCGTGCGCTACCAGCGGGCTCATGCGATCACCATTCCGCGATTGGCCGGCCATTTGGCCGCGAGCCGCGCGCGCAGCCGCAGAATCGCTTGCGACTTCAACTGCGAAATCCGCGATTCATGCAACCGGACGACTTCGGCGATTTCCCGCAGCGTGAACTCCTCCTGGTAATAGAGACTGAGAATGGTCCGTTCGATCTCCGGTATCTGGTCGATCGATTCCGCCAGCAGACGCTCCAGTTCCGATTTCTCCAGCAGCGTGGAAGGCAGATTCTCGTCGGCATCGGGAAGGAAATGCAGCATGTCCCTCCCCTGGTCGTTATTGGCAAACTCCAGACTGGCGATATTTAATCCGCGAATCTCCACCAGCCATTCGTGATATTCGTCAAGCGAGATGCCCAGTTCGGAAGCGATATCTTCCTCGCTCGGAGTCGTCTGCAAGCGCTGTTCGGCGGCCATCATGGCTGCCTCGATCTGCTTGGTCTTGCGGCGCTTCTGGCGGGGAGCCCAATCGAGGCCGCGCAGGCTGTCCAAGATTGCGCCTCGAATCTTGTATTCGGCGTAGGTCTTCAGTTTGACGTTATGGCTGGGATCGAAATTATCGATGGCGGAAATCAACCCCAGCACGCCAGTGGATACCAGGTCCTCCAGGCTGATATTTTTGGGCAGCCGCTCCTGAATCCTTCGGGCAATCAGGCGGACTTGCGGCAGGTGCTCCAGAATGAGCCGCTCGCGCTCTTGTTCGCTCATCATGTCAGGCGCCGCATTGGAGTACATAGGCTAGTGCCACCTTGTCTAGGCCGCTGAGGCCACCTCAACCGCGGAGCCGCCCACGGCTCCGGAGGCCGCCGAAGTTCCGGTTTCGTTCCTTTCCGGATCCTGGGCAGGCTGCCCGAGGATCGGATCGAGCAGACGGGCGAGTGTGGCCGGTTGGAGGTCTTCTGGAATTCTTTGACCGGTCGTGAGAAAAGATAATGGTTTCCCGGTACGCGCGGCTTCGTTAATTGCTCCGCCCGGCGAAGCGGTTTCATCCAGCCTGGTGAACAGCAGGCGCTGCGGCCGGAAGATCTCATATGCGTCAATCACACGGGAAAGATCGGCAGATTTCATGGAAGACGATAGGACCAGATGGCAGGCGATATCGGCGCGCGTGGAAAGGAAACGAGCCAGAGGCGCGTGTTCCTCGAATTCCACGAACCCCAAGCCGGGGGTGTCGATCAAGATCAGGTCCTTGGCCCGGTTCTCATCGATTGCTTGAACCATGCCGGCGAGCGTCTCGGCGACTTGAAACCCGACGCCCAGAATGGCCGCGTAAGAGCGAAGCTGTTCGGCGGCGGCGATCCGGTAGGTATCCGCGGATAGCAACAGGACAGAGCGCCTCTTGGCTAATCCGTAAGTGACGGCCAGCTTGACCAGTGTGGTGGTTTTGCCGGCGCCCGGCGGACCCACCAGCGCCGTAATGCGCGGCTGAGCTCCTTCCCCTCCGAAGCCCGGGTCAATGCGGCACCTCGAAGCGATCTCCTCTGCAAGGGCGGCGCGCCACAGTTGCCCGGGCGGATTATGGCGTTTTTCGGCCGGGACACCGGCGCGCGACGCGGCGCCCTGGACGATTTCCCGCGCCAGTTCGGCCGAGATCTCGGCCGACATCAGCAGCGCATATGTTTCCGCCAGAAGCGGCGCGGTATCGGACCAGGGAGAGGGCGCCAAGACTGTGCTGGTAATGGTGCGGCGCATATTCTCGAGTTGCCGCTTCAAGGCCGCGACCTCGGTGGCGATCCGATCTCCGGATGCGAGAGCGCCATCGGCGGAGCCTGGGGCGGCATGGGAAATCTCCGGCGCGGACCCTCCATCGGCGAATACCACCTCGTACTCGCCCAGATGGCGTGCCTCGCGCGCCGCCTTCCGGCTCTGGATCAACATTGCCTCCGGTCCCCACTCCTGGCGGGCCTTGGCAATTGCGTCTTCAATGCTGTGCGAGAAAAACGACTTGATTTTCATCCTGGAACCTGCCGCCTCATCCGGGAGCGAAATGCCGCCGCGAGCCCGGCCGCTCTCAAGGACCTCGCGCCCCCCGTTTGTCTATCGGCGGGGCGGCGGAAATTCTGTAGAGGTTCGGCGGGAAAAATCGGTTTACTGGACCGTGCCCAGCGACTGCACGCGCTGGCTGGGAGGAATCTCGTTATGCGCGAGGAAAAACAGGTTGGGCATGGCCGGTTCGGCAATCTGGCGAAGGAAGTAGCGCGCGCCCGACGAAGTGATGGCCACTACCGGCGTTTCCGACGCCGGAATTTTCGCGGAGATGCGATTGAGAATATCCCGGACCGCCGGCGGAGTCAGATTCAGATGGCTGCTCTGTTCGCCATGCTCGACGGCCGACTCGATGGCGCGCTCGATCGCCGGGTCCAGAAACCAGGCGGCCACCTCGCCGCTGCGATTCACATACGGCTTGACCACCGTACGGCGGATGGTCTGCCGTACATATTCGGTTAGCAGAATGGGATTGCGCGTGACCCCCGCGGCTTCGCCCAGAGCCTCCAGAATCGAGACCGAGTCCCGGATCGAGACCCGTTCGCGCAGCAGGTTTTGCAAAACCTTTTGCACCGTGGCCAGAGGCAGTAGCTTGGGAACGAGGTCTTCGACGACTTTCGGGTGTTCCATGGCCACGCGGTCGAGCAGCTTTTTGGCGTCCTGGCGGGAGAACAGTTCATGCGAGTGGCGGCGAATCAGCTCCGCCAGGTGAGTTCCAAGGACATTGACCGCGTCTACCACGGTGTAACCGGACTGGCGGGCCCGCTCCACCTGTTCGGCGGGTATCCAGAGGGCCGGCATGCCGAATGCCGGTTCCCGGGTAGTCTGCCCGGAGAGCGCCGCGTCGCCCCTTCCGGTGGGTATGGCCAACTCGCATCCTTGCGGCATCTCGTAGCGGGAAATTTCCACGCCCTTCAGGAGAATCACGTACTCCCGGCTCTTCAGGGAGAGATTGTCGGTGACACGAATGGCCGGCAGCAGATAGCCGAGATCGGTAGCCAACTGGCGGCGGATGGACGCAATACGCCGCAACAGGGGCGATTCCTGCGCCCCTTCCACCAAATTCACCAGCCCGAGACCGACTTCAATGGCCAGCGGTTCGACGCGGAGGAGGTTCTCCAGATTTTCCTTGGCAGCCTGGGGCTTGGCGCCTGCCGGTGGGGCGGCCGCCTCCTGCGCTTTTTGCTTTCGCATCTTCCAGGCCAGGGTGCCCGCTCCACCGCCCAGCAGCAGGAACGGAATTTTCGGCATGGAGGGCAGCAACGATATTGCCAGCAGCACACCTGCGCCGAGCAACAAGGGTTCGGCATTGCCAAAAATTTGCCGCCGGAACTCCGCGCCCAGGCGCGCCTCGGAGCTGGCGCGGGTTACGATAATGCCGCCCGAAACCGAGATCATCAACGCGGGAATCACCGTGACCAGTCCATCGCCGATGGTGAGCACGGTATAGGTTTCGAGCGCGCGCTGGAATTCCATGCCGTGTTGCAAAACTCCGATCAGGAAACCCGCGATGATATTAATCGAGGTGATCAGAATACTGGCGACGGCATCCCGCTGCGTGAACCGGGAGGCCCCGTCCATGGCGCCGTAAAATTCCGCTTCGGTGGATAACATTTTGCGCCGGCGTTTGGCTTCGGCTTCGTCGATGAGCCCGGCATTCAAGTCGGAATCGATCGACATCTGTTTGCCGGGCAGAGCGTCCAGGGTGAAGCGCGCGGTGACCTCGGAGATGCGCACGGCGCCGTGGTTGATCACCACGTACTGGATGGCGATCAGCACCAGGAAAATGACCGCGCCGATGATGTAATTGCCGCCCACCACGAAGCTGCCAAAAGCGCCGATCACCTCGCCCGCCGCCGACGTTCCCGTATTGCCATTCAGCAGAATCAGGCGCGAGGAGGAGATATTCAGCGCCAGGCGAAAGAGCGTTAACAGAAGCAGGGTGGTGGGGAATGATGTGAACTCCACCGGCTTCACCAGATAGAGCGCGACCATCATCACGGTTACCGACATAAGAATGTCGGCGACGATCAGCAGATCGAGGAGAAAAGACGGCAGAGGCGTGATCAGCGCGATCACGATGGACAGCACGGCTACCGGAACGGCCAGCTCGCCCAGGGTGGCGAACGGAATCTTATCGAACCAGCGCGGCGCGGGCAGGGCTTTAGACGGTGTCATGGCATCTTACCCCGGAAGCTTCCCATTCATCAGCTTGAAGATGTAGGCCAAAATCTCGGCCACGGCGCGATACAGGTGCGGCGGAATCTCCTGGCCGACATCCACGGATTTGTACAATGCCTGGGCCAGAGGCGGATTTTCGATAATCGGCACCTGGTTCTCGATGGCAATCTGGCGAATGCGCAACGCCAGGTAATTCTTTCCCTTGGCCACAACCTGCGGAGCGGCCATCGAATCCATCTGGTACCGGATGGCGACGGCAAAGTGCGTCGGATTCACCACGACCGCGGTGGCTTTGGGGACTTCCTTCATCATCTGCCGGCGCGCGCGGTCCCGCTGAATCCGGCGGACGCGAGCTTTCATCTGCGGATTGCCTTCGACGTCCTTCATCTCTTCCTTGATTTCCTGTTTGGACATGCGCAGATCCGCCTGATAGCGCCGCATTTGGCGGAAGAGGTCGACGCAGCCGAAAACCAGAAACAGCCCGGCCGCTTTCCACAGCAACTCCATCAAGGAGGACCCGAGAAAGAACGCGCCGCTCATAGCGTTGGCCAGAGGCAGAATCAAAAAAGATTCGAGCTTGTCGCGGGCAATCACGAACACGGCTCCGAGAAACAGAGGCAGAAGAACCACCGCTTCGACGAGCGCGGAAAGATTCTGGCGCGGCAACTCGCGCAGCTTGGAAACAGGATTCAGCCGATTCAGATCGGGCGCCAGCTTTTTGAGACTGAAGCCGAAACGCGTCGTTCCCAGACGGATCGCCACTGTGACTACGGCTACGGCGGAGCCGGCCAGCAGCAGGGGCAGCAGATGCGTCCAGAACAGTTGCCAGGCGACCCACGACAATAACCGCGGCGAAATATCTCCCTGGAAGGCCAGTGCGAACAGGTAACGCGTGGTCCCGCGAAACTGAGTGAACCAGCGCGCGCCGCCCGCGCCCAACAGCGAAAGCAGAACCAGGAACTGCAGAGCCGAAACGAATTCGCGGGCGCTGAGGAACTGGCCCTCGCTGCGGGCCTTCTGCACGCGCCGCTGAGTAGGCTGCTCGGTTTTGCTCGAATCGGCCATGGCCCGTCATAACCCCAGGGTGTGGCGCGCCGCGCCCAATGCGAGTCCACCGATTTCGCCGGAAATCCGCGGAAACAGAACGGCGATCCAGGACAATACCAGTAGGGAAATCAGCATCTTGGCGGGAAATGCCAGCGTGAGTAACTGCAACTGCGCATTTACCCGGCCTAACAAGGCCAAGGCGACATCGACCATTACCATCAGAGCGATGACCGGCAGCGCCAGGCGTAAGGCGATGGTGAACAGGCTTCCCCCAAGATGAATGAGTGAGCCGGCCGAAGACAAGCCGAAGCGGTAGGTTCCGGGAGGGACCCGGTCGAGGCTGGCGGCAAACAGCCGCAAAATGTCGCGATCGAGGCCCGCGGAGAAGAACAGGAGACCGGCGAAAAGCTCCGCGAAAACCAGCAGAATACCGGAATCGGCTTGCGTATTCGGGTCGATGGTGGAGGCATAGCCGTAACCCGCCTGCAACCCGAGGAGTTGTCCCGATAAAACGAAAACCTCCAGAATCATCGAGACCGCCACGCCAATTCCCACCCCCAGACCGGCTTCCACCAGGGCCCAACCGGTCAATTGGGCGGGAGTAATGGCGGCGGCGTTTATGGCCGGCCAGCGGCTCTGAAGCGCCAGGGTAATTCCTACCGAGAGGACGACACGCACGGTTGCGGGCGCGGCGTTTGCTCCCGGCAAGGGCACGAAGACAAAAGCTCCGCTGACGCGCGCCAGCACCAGCAGAAAGGCGCACAGCGTGCCCAGCGAAAGACTCAGGTTACCGGGCATAGCGGCCCAGGTTTCCCAATAGTGCCGTGGTGTAGGACAGGCTCCGCTCGAGCATCCACGGTAGCAGCACAAGGATTCCCAACAGGAACACGATCAGCCGGGGAATCGTGCTGAAGGCGGCATCCTGCATGGACGTCGCGATCTGCACCAGGCTCACCACCGTGCCGGTAATAAATCCGATTGCCAGCACCGGGGCCGCCAGCCAGAAAGCCGTCATCAGCGCCTGGCGGATAATATCGACTACGAATTCGGGTGTCATATTTTGAAACCGCTGCAATTGGTGTTTGGAACCGCTTCCACCGGCTTAATAGAAACTCTTCATGAGCGAGCCCACCACCAGATTCCACCCGTCCACCAGCACGAACAGGAGAATCTTGAAGGGAGCGGAAACCATAATGGGCGGCAATTGCATCATGCCTATCGATAAGGTGACTGAAGCGACTACCAGGTCAATCACCAGAAAGGGCAGATAAAGGACGGCCCCGATTTGAAAACCGGCCTTCAATTCCGAGAGAATGTATGCCGGAATGAGCACGCTGAGATCGAGATCGGCGGGATTACGCGGCGCCGGGGAATGGGAAATTTCGACGAATAAACGGATATCCTTTTCCCGGGCGAAGCGCAGCAGAAACGTGCGCAAGGGCTTGGATCCGTGTTCGAAGGCCTGCTGCGGAGAGAGTTGGCCGGCCTCCATCGGCTCCCAGCCCTGATGGTAGATATCGGCTGCCACGGGTTGAATGATGACCAGCGTGAGGAACAAGGCCAGGCCGATCAGGACTTGGTTTGAAGGGGTGGATTGTGTTCCCAGGGCCTGGCGGAGAAAGTGCAGGACGACCACAATCCGCAGGAACGGCGTAATCGACATCACCGCCGCCGGCAGGAGCGTCATCAGAGAAAGCAGGATGACGATCTGCATGGGCACGCTCAGGCTGCCGTTTGCGGCCGATATGCCGAGAAGGGGGGTGGAGCGGGCCGGCGCGGCCAGCAAATCGAAAGGCGCCAGCAGAACAACAGCCAATAAAAGCTTCATTGGATGGCCTCCGGGGAGGGATCGAGAGCGCGCACGTCGACACTGTCCAACAAGGCGCAACCATTGGGCGTGGCAGCCAACAGCAGCGCCCGGCTGCCCACGCGGACGAGGTGCAGCGTTTGCTGCGGTCCTAAAGGGAGGCGCTCCAGGCTTTCGAGGCGCCTGCCGGCGGACCTGCGAAAACTCGGGCGTTCGAGCGGGCCGCGGCGCCGCAGCCACCAGGCCAGCCCGCCCAGCGAACCGAGAACCGCGGCGACCGCCGCCATCTGATTGAACAATTCCATAGAGCGTCCTTTGGAATTCCCCGGCCGCCCCACGATGCCGCGGCCGCCGCGCGGCCCAGGGGAGCGGCTTCAGAATTCCCGGAAGTCGGTAATGCGGATGCCGAGCGAGTTTTCGATGACTACGATCTCACCGGAGCCGCACAGCACGCCTCCGATGTAGATATCGATATTCTCCCCGGCCGACCGCGAGGTAGCGATCACGCTACCTTCGGCCAGATGGAGCAGTTCCTCGGTAGTCAACATACGCCGGTCGAGCTCGACTTCGATCTCGACCGGAACATCGCCCAGCGGCGCTATCTCTTCCAAAGGAGTCATCGGCGGATTAGCGGATAAACTTCATAGCACCAGATCAACTCAATTAGGAACGAATGAGGTTGATCGTGTCCTGGCTCAACTGGTCGGCCGTAGTGACCACATGCGCGTTGGCTTCGTAGGAACGCTGGTAGACAATCAGGTTCGTAAATTCGGTGGCGATATCGGTGGTCGAATTCTCGATCGAGCCGCCAACGATCTGGCCCCGCCCTCCCGAATTGGGAAGGCCAATCGATGGCGTCGCCGTGGCCGAACTAAGCTGATAGTTATTGTTGCCGACGGCGACCAGGGTGGCGGGGTTCTCAACGGTGGCCAGGGCGATTTGACCTACGGTCACCTTGTTGCCGTTGGTGTATTCCGCTACGATTCCGCCGCCATCGGAAATGCTGACCTGGTACAACTGCGCCGCCGGAGCGCCATTTTGACTGTTGGAAGACGATGCCGATGTCTGCGCAAACTGGGTGATGAGCGGCGAGCCGGAGCTGGAGTACAGGTTCCAGGTGAGATTCATGTCAGCCGCTCCGTCGGTGAGGCCGGTAAGGTTGACCGTGATGGGGCTCCCGGGGGGTGGATCGATCAGGTTCCCACTGCTATCGAAGGTTAACGTGCCGCTGGCGCCGGTGTCGAAAGGCTGGCCGGCGGTCCCGCCGGAGACATCGTCTCCGGGAACGGTGACGTCATAACTCCACTGGTTGGCACCGGTCTTCTGAAAGTTTAGCGTCAGAACGTGAGAATTCCCCAGGCTGTCGTAAACGGTGACGGGAGTTGTAAACAACGATGTGGAGTCGGCGTTGGCGGCGGAATTCAGGTTCATCGAGTCGCTGAAGGTAGTAGTCGCAACCGGCGCCTGCAGCGTTCCCTCCGGTATGGTGATGTTGCCAATCGCGCCGGTGGTATCCACTTGGCCGGTGGTCGGGTTAATGGCGGTCCACCCTTGTACGTATTGGCCGCTATTTGTCATCAGGTTGCCGTTCTTGTCTACCTGGAAATCGCCCGCGCGCGTGTACTCGATAGCGCCCGTGGAAGGGTCGTTAACCACAAAAAAACCAGATCCCTGGATGGCCGCATCATCCAGGCCGTTGGTGGTTTCGAGCGCTCCC
Source organism: Bryobacteraceae bacterium (assembly GCA_035294665.1). Classification (GTDB taxonomy): domain Bacteria; phylum Acidobacteriota; class Terriglobia; order Bryobacterales; family Bryobacteraceae; genus PSRJ01. The sequence continues at coordinate 12,449 of DATGKM010000075.1, forward strand.
TGGGTGAACTGCGCCACCGTCGTGGGCAGGCCGGTGCCGAAACCGACCTGGGTATCGCCCAATCCCGAGCCGAGAGATTGGGTCACCAGATCGCGGAAATCCACCTCGCTCGTCTTGAAGCCGGGCGTATTCATATTGGCCAAGTTGTTGCCCACCACATCGATTGCCGTGGAGGTTGCGTTTAAAGCCGATAGCGCTGTCGAAAAAGAAGTAAACATCGCATTCTCCTGTTTATGATTGTGTTCCGGAAGTGCCGCCGGTTCCGGCAGAACTGCTGTTGCTGCCGGCGGGCGTACCGCCCATGATTTTTACCAGTTGATCCGTATCGTTTTGAATATTCGAAATCGAGGTGGCCATGTTCATGCTCGTTGTCAGTTGCTGGAACTCAGCCAGCTGCGTGACGAACTCGGTGCCGTCGGCCGGATTCGAGGGGTCCTGGTTTTCCAGCTCCGCCACCAGCAACTGCATGAACGTATCCTCGTTGGCACCGTTGGTCAAAGCACTGGAAGAGTTCGCGGAGGAACCCGCCGGGTTAGATGCGCCGTTGGCAGGGTTAGAGCCGGAAGAAGCGATCGCTGGCGTCATAAAGGCCTTGTTCTCCTTAAACCTCGCCCCCGTTGATTTCATTGGAAATCAGCGTGTCGATGTACGATTGCGGGTAGCCGTGGGCATAAAAGGAAGCCACCAGGCCCGCGTTAATGAGCTTGCCGTTCGGCATCTGCACCATCAGATTGGGCTGCTGTTGGGCGAACGGGCTGCCCGGGTTGGTAATGGCGTTCTGGGAGACGACAGTTCCGCCCAGCATCTGGGCTACCTGGGCCGCTGCCTGAGGAGTCGCGAAATACCAGGGGTTGTAACTGTACTGACTCCCGTCGGGATTCGTGCCGATGGGGTTGGCCAGCCACGGGCTGGAGCCGAACACCGATTCCGGCGTAGGCGCCGAATTCCCCTCCGAAACCGGCGCTGCCTGGCTGGAGCCGGCGGGTGTATTTGTTCCACTCGCCGGCGACGCGGCCTGAGAGGAAGGCTGTCCGGTAGCAGACCCGAACAACTTTTGAAACTCGCCCGGTCCCGTTTCGGATGACGCCGCGCTGGTTCTTGCGCCCAGCGGGGTGGTCCCGCGCGCCGGCGAGGCCGCGGCCGTCAAAGGCCGGTCCCGTTCGAGCCAGTTTAGGGAAGTTGTGACATGAGCCATTGGAAATCCTTTCTTCGTGAATCCGAATTTTGTGGCGCGCCGGCTTTCGGCTGGCGCGGTGATTGCCGCTGCTGGTGTTGTTGGTTTTCCTGTCCCTGGTCCGGCTGCCGGCGCCCGCTCTCCTGCGGGTTCGAAAAGGCACTCCCGGCGGTTTCGATCCGGCGCTCGCCAGAGGGCATCGCCGCCATCGCGGCATGCCAGGTATCGGCCCGAAAACCACTCTGCTCCAGCCGGTCCGAGAGCCCGGGCAAATCATCCCGCAGGGCGCCGGCCAACTGCGGGTCCGCCGTGCGTACGGCCACGTGAACCTCGCCGCTGCGTTCGCTTAATCGGACATCGACTCGCTGATCGCCCTGATGGAGCTGCAGGTGGATGTCGCGGGCGGGCGCTGCCGCGCTCGGATGGGTGTTGCCGGTGGGAGCCGCGGTTTGTGCATCTTTCACGGCGGGCGCCGGAGCGGAGGTCTGGTCCGGTTGGTTTTCCGGGCTTCGATTGCTTTGCGGCTGTCCGGGAGTGGCTTGCACCAGGGATGCCGAAAGTGCGGACGGGGCGGGCGCCGCCGGAGGCAACGCGGCCGGCGGCTCCTCTCCGTCCCGATTCTCTCTAGAGGACTCTTTAGAGAACTCTTTAGAGGACTCTTGCGAAATTTGCGCCGCCGCCCGGCCGGAAGAATAAGAAGCGTTCCCGCCAGTTTGGTTCTTTGCCGGCTCCGATGGATGTACGGAAGCGGCGGATGTCAATGGAGTCGCCGCTCGCTCGGGCAGCGGCACCAGGCGTGCCGCAAAAGCCAGGTTAGCCGCGTGGGTGACATGGCCGTCATTCCACTGCGATGAATTGGGGGGTTCGCCTGGCTGTGCGCTGGCCGGTGCTTCACCAGGACCGCTGTCGTGTTTCTGGTTTTCCAGGGTGGATGCGCCCGATTCCGGCATCGCGGCCACCTGAGTGGGTAGCGAGATACGCGGTTCCCAAACTTCATTGACCGGATGACCGGAATGTGCCGGCAAACTACTATCCGCGCTCTTCGCCTTCGGGGCTACGGGTTTCTCCCGGGCTTCCGGCTGGAAACTCGGAGCACCGGTTCTTGCCGTAAACGGCTCTGCCATGCTCGTCAG
>DATGKM010000076.1:0-2976 GCA_035294665.1 Bryobacteraceae bacterium
TCGCGCTCTGACCAGTGCGATCCACGATTACCTCAAGGACTACAACGAGAACCCCAGACCATTTCGATGGATCGCGAGCGCCAGCCGAATCATCCGCAAGGTCAATAAATATAAAGCTATTTCAGAGACGGCAGACTAGCGGTTCGGCGGCGACTGCGAAAAGGGTCAACACTGCAGGTGGGACCGCGGCAAACCGCTGGAGACGATGATCGGCGTGCCGGCGAATTCGAGCGTGGCGGGGTGGAAGGGCCAGGTGGAGAACCCCTGCTGGTTTACCTGGGCGGGGGGACGTTTGACGCGTCGCTAGTCGAGATCTAAGAGAACGTCCACACGGTTCTAGCGACGGCGGCGATTCCGGCAGCCGGCGGGGACGAGTTCGACGAGATTCTGGCGGAGATTGCATTCACAGCCGTGGCGATTCCGGGCGGTGTGCGGGAAGCGCTTTCGGCCGCGGAGTGGTTCCAGCTTTGCGAACTTTGCGAAGAAAGCCGCGAGCGCAGGGAAGCGCTGAATCCCAACACGCGCAAAATCGTAATCGACCTGGAGCGTGCGCATACGGGATGGGGCAAGTTTTCGATTGCGGTGGGCGAATTTTACGAGCGTTGCCGGCCGCTGATCGAGTGGACCGAGGCGGTGGTGGAAGAGTTGCTGGCGGGCCGCCCGGGCGCGGGAGAAGAACACGGGTTGGAGGCGCTGTATGCGACGGGCGGCGGATCGGAGTTGCCCGCGGTGGCGCGCGTGTTAAAGGAGAAGTACGGGCGACGGGTACGGCGCTCCGCCTATATGCGGTCGGCAACCGCGATTGGCCTGACAATTGCCGCGGATGACAGGTCCAATATCGGTCACTTCCGTTATGCGGAGTGCACGGGATTGGAAGAGGATGGGCAGCGGGCGGGCAACCTGACGATTTGGGACGACACCCGGTTTTCGTTCGACCCGGCGCCGCGGGAGAGTGAGGATCGATCTTCGCTTCCGGTGGAGCGGGATCTGGCGGGCGAACAGTCGGTGGAAGAAGAATACACCTGCGATGCCAGCGGGATCGTGAGTGGCGATCACCAACCACACGGCAGGTTACAGGCGGGAGTATGCGCGGGGACGGTGGCCTCAAAAGACGCCGCGCGTTACCGCGGCGGCCGCGCCGGTGAAGCGGGAGTGGCCGAAGCGGCATCGGGAGAGCCGGTAAAGCCACCGGAGCGGAGAACGCGCAAAATCGCAGGGCCGTGGACACGGAGCAGGCGGGCGGGGCGTGCGAGGCAGGATTGCAGGAAGCCGCCGCCCGGACGGTCGGCTTCCGTGAGGCGGAGGGTCAAGCGCGCGAGGCGCAGGCATATCCGCAGACGGCCATGCCAATCGTCGCGGGTCGCGATGAGCAAGCGCATGCGCGGCCAATATTCGCGAAGGGATGGAGGGATGGAGCAGATTTCCGCGGCCAGGATTTGGGCGGCGGGGTCGCAACGCAATTTTTCGTCCAACGGTGCGGGCAAGGGAACCTCGAATAACCGGGAAGCCACACCGGCGCTGACCAGCAATCTGCGATGGGCGCGGAGGCGGCGGGCGATCCGAAACAGCGTGGGCCAATCGAACCCCGGCTGGGCACGAAGCAACACGGCGATATCGGCAGCCCATTTCAGATGCGTCCAACCGTGTTTGGCGGCATGAACGCAGAGCAGCAGCAGCAGATCCTCGGAACAAAGGGTTTCGACCGGAGTGCCGCAGACATTCACGGTTGCGGCGCGGCCGTAGAGTTCGTGAAAATCGACGCGGAAGCCGCACCACGAGGGCATGAGGGCGCGATGAAGATCTACGACCGCCGGGCCAAACATGCGCAGTTCGTTTTTGGCGTAGTTGGCGGGGGAGGGGTCCGGGGCATAGCCAAGGGCTCGAAGAGCGTTTTGGGCGCGCGGCCAATCGTGCGGAGCGACGAATATATCGAGATCCTCGCAAGAACGCCAGCAGGGAGAGCCGTAGAGTTGGACGCTGAGCGCGGGGCCTTTGAAAGCCAGAGCGGGGGTGCGCGCAGCGCGCAGGTGAGCCATGACGCGGCCCAATTCACAGGCGAGGGCTACGCTTGTAGCGGCGGCTTCGAGAAATTGGCGGTGAACACGGCCGCGGACTGGTTCGGGACAAAGTGGCGCGTCCGGGCCGTTGAGAAGGCGCGCCACGAGCGGAAATATGCCTTCGCGCGCGGCGGCTTCGAGGACGGAATCCCAGTCCGGGTAGCTGCGCGCGAGAAGGCGAAGAACCACGGAATCAGGTGAGGCTGCCTGATCCCACAGAAGATTTAGTGGCGCTAGTTGGGGAGTCTGGGGCATTAGTGCCCGCCAATACCTCCTGTGGGCGCACCTCCCCAGTTTGGATCGGGCGGCGGATCGGGTGGGGCGGAACCGCCGCCGGAGGCCGCGGCTGCCGGCCTGGGGACCAGGATGGACGCCACGACCGGAACCATCAATCCGGCGCGGATTGACATTTCGCGGCGCGACAGCGTGGAACCTAGGAAACCCGGCTGCAGGGCGGGCATAGGCTCCTCCAGCAGGTTGGTTTTGGACAGTTCCTGGAGGGCGGCTTGGACAACGGTTTCATCCATGCCGGCATCCAGTTCCTGCCGCAGGTGCGCGGTAATGGCCTCGGCCGTGTTTTGGCCGTCGCACAGCCGCCAAACCGCGGCTGCTGTGCGATTCAGGCAATGCGCTTTGTTATTGCTCAAGTCGTAGACCAGGGTTTCCTCCCCTAGTGGTTCGATCTTGAGCCGATTGGCTCTCGCGAGAGGTCTCATTAATTCTCCTCCTATGATGGTTTGTCTACTCCAAATTTGTCGTGCGGCTCCGGGGCCGACCAACGGGAGGCCGGATGAAGCCACAAAAGGACGCGTTGCATTTGCCCGCTTTCCCTTGTCGTTGTCAATCTTCGGAACGGCCCGGAGCGGTCAAGGGCGCGCCGATTTTGCGCGGCGAAGCGAACCCTTGACGGCGAGGACCG
>DATGKM010000077.1:0-19101 GCA_035294665.1 Bryobacteraceae bacterium
TTGCCGCGATCATGTCCTTTGGCTCCGCATTGGCCCTCGCTATTGTCGCAGCATTCGTACTGGCACTGTTCGCGACTCGATTTTTACTAAAGCGCGCGCCGCCGCACAGAAAGAACGGCGCCTGGCACGTGGACCTCACGCTGGGCAGCGAGCACGCCGGATGGTACACACGCGCTTTCATTGCCTGGAATAGCCTGTTCGCCTTGCGGGCGCCGGAGGCCGTGTACTTCAGCGCACTCTACGACTCCGATGGAAACCGCCTGGAATGCGCGGCGACCTACTCGGTTGAAGGGCAGGACCCGGACGCGCGCTGGTGGAGTCTCACCGCTTATAAGAAGAACCATTTGATCCCGAACTCGCTGGGACGATACTCGATTTCGCAGACTTCGGTAAAGCGGAGCGGCGACGGGCGCTGGCGCATCCGGCTTTCACCCGAACCGCAGGAGGAGAACTGGATTCCGACCGGAGAACCAGAGGGCAACTTTGGACTGGCGTTGCGGTTGTATGGGCCGGGGCGGCATACACTGGAGAACCTGGAAACGGTCGGGTTGCCGAAAATCCGCCGCGAGGCTTCCGCATGACCGGATTTCTGCCGTGGGTGGCAACGACGCTGCTCCTGAGCGGCGCCTTCGTACTGCTGTTTTTGCGGAGCATTCCGGTGATCATCACGGGAGGAGTCTTCCTGGGCTTTCGCCGGAAGATGGAGGGCAAGCCCTGGTTCAATCATCTCCTGATGGGTGGGCCGGCAAAATCGGGAGACGACCGGATCGTTATGACCAGCCCGGATATGATTTACATGCTGGGGCTGTACGACGTCCGCCGGGAACCGGTGGTGATTCATTGCGCGGTGCCGGCGCGAGACACGTACTGGTGCATTTCTCTCTATCGCCGCAATACGGATAATTTCTACGTACGAAACGATCGAGCCTCGAAAGAGCGGGAGTTCGACGTGGTGATCAAGAAGCCGGGGGACCGGTATGAGAAAGTGGGGGGCGAAGACGTGGTGAGCGCGCCCAGTTCGCGAGGGGTCGTGGTGATCCGGGCGGTGATCGCGGACCGCAACGATGAGGAAGAGATCGCATTGGTGCAAGCGACCCTGAAGCAGACCACGATGACACCGCTTTCCCAATGGAAAGCGCTTTGGCGGCAAATAGGCGCGGTTTAGCAAGTGGGGACGCTGAAGAGAGGCTGGCTTATCATTTATGAGCGCTAAAACACTGGATTTGGCTGGTTTTTACAAAAGGTTGGACGAGATTTTGGACATTCCGCCCGGCACCGTAAAGGGCGGTGAGGCCCTGAGCAGTTTCGATGGGTGGGACTCGATGGCGATGCTGGGTTTCATTGCATTGGCGGACGAGCACTACAACGTGGCCGTTCCCGCCAAGCGCATTCCTGCCTGCGTTACGGTGGACGACCTGGCGGGTTTGATCTCGGAGTTTAGCAAGTAACAAGGAGCCCGCAGGCCGGACAGTGGGCGAAGCCGCCCCTTCCGGGGACAAAGCAAGCATGGCACAAATAATCGGAAGTTTCTGGGTGGCTCTTTGGGTATGGGTAATCCCCGCCTGTTTTTCCATTGGGGTGGTGGCGGCTTTCGTGGAGCTGGTCAATCTGGCCGGCGGTCTCCCTTGGTATGTTTGGATGCTGCTCTCGCCACCGCTCTATCTGGTGTGGCTCATTTTCTTCCTGATCTTCTGCAAGATCACGATTGCGCCGATGGGCCGCCGGCATCCTAAGCCGAGGTACGCCACGCTGCCGGGCTCCGAGCCCGGGAAATTTCGTTTTGTGCTGGCGAGCACCATGCGAATGGCCGTGATCGAAAGCCTGCCTCTGACATCGCTGATGGCATCGTCGAAGTGGGGAAGGAACTTGCTGATTCGGGGCTACTCGTACACGATGCACTTCGGTGAGAAGGTGGTCGGAGGGGGCAAAATCGAAGATCCCGACCTCACCTGGATTGGCGATCGAGTAGTGATGGGAGCGGGAGTCGCGATTGGCGCCCACTTCTGGAACAACCTGCCGAGCGGCAAGCGCGTGTTCGTCACGGCGCCGGTCAGAATCGGCGCGCGCGCAACCATCGGTGCGTATTCGCTGGTGAGTCTGGGCTGCCAGATCGGCGAGGACGCGATTATCGAGCCGCATTCGTATGTGAAGCCGCACACGGAGATTCCGGCGGGCGAAATCTGGGGCGGGCGCCCGGCGGTGTTCATCAAAAAGCGGAAACCGGAGGCGGCTATGCGGGCGGAGGCCAGCCGCTAGGGCCGCCGCGCATGGACAATCCGCTGGATCTGAGTGGTAAGACCATTCTGGTGACAGGGGCCTCCGCCGGGATCGGCCGCTCGACGGCGGTGCAATTGAGCAGACTGGGCGCGCGCGTGGTGGTATCGGGCCGGGACCTGGACAGGCTGCGGCAGACCGCGGCAGAGATGAACGGCCGCGGGCATCATGTGGCCGCGCTGGATCTGGCGGATCCCAATGGCATTGGCTGCTGGATTTCCGATGTGGTGAAAGTAGTGGGCCCTCTGAGCGGCCTGGCGCATTGCGCCGGGATGGCCGCAACCATGCCGCTGCGCTTCCTGAGCCTGAAACAACTTGAAGATGTGATGCGGGTGAACTTCTACTCCGCTGCTCTGCTGACTAAGGAATTCGCCCGGAAACGGGTGCGCGAGGGAAACGCCAGCATTGTGTTCGTGGCATCGATTGCCGGCCTGCGCGGGAAGCAGGCGCGCAGCGTCTACGGGGCCAGCAAGGGCGCTCTGATTGCGTTTGCCAAAGCGGCGGCGGTAGAACTGGCGAAAGAGGGGATCCGCGTCAACTGCGTCGCTCCTTCGTATGTACGCACGGAGATGTACGAAAGGACTGGCGACCTGATGACGCCGGAAGAACTGCGCGCCTGCGTGGAGCGCACCCAGCCGCTTGGCTTAGGCACGCCGCTGGACGTAGCCCATGCCATCGCTTTCCTGCTTGCGGATACCGCAAAATGGATTACGGGCAGCGTGCTGGCAGTAGACGGCGGCTGTATGGCCCAATAAGGAGGGACCGTGCAGGCATCCATTTTGGCGATTGAATATTTTCTTCCGGAAAAGGTGATTTCCAACCAGGATCTGGCGGTGGAATTTCCCGAGTGGCCGGTGGAAAAAATCCAGAGCAAGACCGGAATCGCGGAACGGCACGTAGTGGCCGAGGACGAGTGCGCTTCCGATCTGGCGGCGGCGGCCTGCCAGAAGCTGTTCGCCAGCGGGATCTGTTCTCCCGGGGAGATCGACTACCTGCTGTTGTGCACGCAGAGTCCCGACTATTTTCTGCCGACGACGGCGTGCCTGCTGCAGGACCGGCTGGGCATTCCCACCAGCGCGGGCGCGCTGGACTTTAACCTGGGCTGTTCCGGATTCGTGTACGGGCTGGGTCTGGCGCAAGGCCTGATTCAAACCGGGCAGGCATCGAAGCTTCTGCTGGTTACCGCCGAGACCTATACCAAGTTCATCCATCCGCGCGACCGCAGCGTACGCACATTGTTTGGCGACGCCGCGGCGGCGACCTTGCTGGCTGCCGCCCCCGGACCGGCGGACCTGCGCGGCAGCTACGTTTTCGGCACGGACGGGAGCGGCGCTAAGAACCTGATCGTTCCAGCAGGCGGGCTGCGCCGGCGCCACGCGCCGGAAACATCGGAGGCGCGGAGCGATGCGAACGGCGGCGCGCGCAGCGAGGAGAGCCTGTTCATGGATGGCGCCGAAATCTTCAATTTCACCCTACGCGCGATTCCGGCCTGTATTGCGCAACTGCTCGACCGGAGCGGGAAGGACCTGGAGCAGGTGGACCTGTTCGTATTTCACCAGGCGAACCGCTACATGCTGGACCACTTGCGTGGAAAACTGAAGATCCCCCGCGAGAAGTTCTACTTATGGCTGGAATCCTGCGGGAACACGGTTTCTTCAACGATACCCATCGCATTGAAACACGCGCTGGCCGAAGGGCGTTTGCGGCCCGGCCAGACGGTGATGCTGGTGGGCTTCGGCGTGGGGTATTCGTGGGGCGCGACGCTGCTCGAATGGCCCATGTTGGGTCTGCGCAACGCGCAGGTAGCGGAGAAGGAACCGGCGGTCTTTTCGTCGAACAGCTTGTAAGAGGATGCGCTACCGTGAATATTGAAGACGGCCGGTATGTCCACGCAGCCTAAGAGCTTCATTACACCCGAGCAATACTTGGAAATCGAGCGCCAAGCGGAGTATAAGAGCGAGTATCTCAATGGCGAGATGTTTGCGATGTTTGGCGCAAGCAGCCCGCACAATATCATCTGCTCGAACATTCTGCGCGAATTGGGGAACCAGTTGCGCAAACGCCCCTGTATCGCCTATCCGAGCGATCAGCGCGTCCTGGTTCCCGCGACCGGACTCTACACCTATCCCGATGTGACCGCTGTATGCGGCGAACCGAAATTCACGGACGACAGACTGGATACGCTGCTCAACCCCAGCCTGATCATCGAGGTATTGTCCCCCTCGACGGAAGCCTATGATCGTGGCCGCAAGTTCGCCCACTACAAAAAAATCGAGTCGCTCGAGGAATACCTACTGGTGGCCTCGAAGGAAATGTACGCCGACTTGTTCCGCAGGATGCCGGAGGGCTTGTGGGTGGCGGCTTCGGCGGAGAAGCCAGAAGATGTACTGGAGTTGCCCTCAATCGGCTGCCGCCTGGTACTGGCGGATATTTACGAGAAGGTCAGGCTGTAATCTCCATGTCTACGCAACCGACGACGTTCTTCACACCGGAAGAGTACCTGGAAATCGAGCGGCGGGCGGAGTACCAGAGCGAGTAGTTAGTCTTCTTCCATGCGGTGCGTGCTGCTGCACTATCACATCTTCAAAAACGCAGGCTCCACTATTGAAGAGATTTTCGAGCGCAGCTTCGGTCGCGCATTCTCACGCGTGGAAACTTCGGATAGCGAGGGAATCGTTTCCAACCAGGAGCTAGTCGAGTTTCTGGAGCGGAATCGTTCTACCAAAGCCATCTCCAGTCATCAGATCCGCTATCCCACTCCTAAAATTGCGGGCTTTCTGTTTTTCGATGTTTGTTTGCTGCGCGATCCGATCGATCGTATCCGTTCGATCTACGATTTCTATCATCCTCGTCCGGCAACTGGCGATCCGCTGAGCGAATTGGCGCAGGGGTCGCTCGGAGAGTTTGTGAGGGGCCTGGTCGAGGGTAAGCAACTCTACGTCAAAAACGTGCAAGTCAATCAACTGGCTTGCGCGGGCGATTCCGACGAACCGGAGGAGCGGGATTTCCAACTCGCCGCCGAGCGCATCCGGCGGGCGGCATTCCCGGGTCTTGTGCATTGCTTCAACAAGAGCATGGTGGCGGGGGAGCATCGCCTCCGGAGCGTTTTTCCGGAATTGGACTGCGCTTTGCCCGCGGAGAACGTAACCGGTGGATTAGCCGGGAGCCTCGCTGAAAGAATTGAGAAGGTGCGGTCCGCTTGCGATGAGTCCGTCTATGCCGAATTGCTGCGGCTGAATGCGCTGGACATACGGCTGGTAAACTGCGCCCACGCGGAAATCGAGCGGCGGTTCCGGCTGGTTCCGGACGCGGACGCGAGGCTTGAAGAATTCGAGCGGCGAATCGGCGAGCCGCCCGGAAGACGCGTTGGTCCCTGCGTACGAAGGCGCAAGCAGGAGACCCGGCATATTGCGCGATTGGAAGCGGCGCCCGGGTCCGCGCGGTCCGCAAGGCCCAACTGGTACACGAGACTGCGCCGCCTGGCGGGTATGCCGCGCGATGCCTTCATCCTCTGGCGCTGCTTGCGCCGCTATGAGACGAACCTGTTTGACGCGGATTACTATCGCGAAAGCTACCCCGAAATCGGTCCTACCACAAACCCACTCATCCATTTTCTGTTGCGCGGAGCGTTCGAGCTCAAGAAGCCGCACCCGCTGTTCGATCCGGCCTTCTATCTGGCACAGTGCCCCGAAGTGGGGGCGGCGGGTTTAAATCCATTGAGCCACTATTTGCGGCGCGCCGCCAACGGCCACAGGCAGCCCACTCCTTTCTTCGATTCCGAATTTTATCTGGAGCGCAATCCGGATGTGCGCAAAGCCGGGATTCCGCCCCTGCTGCATTACGTCCGGCATGGAGCGGCGGAGGGGCGCAAGCCGCATCCGCTCTTCGAGCCGGGATATTACGCGCGCTGCGGTTTTGGAATGGAAATTGGCGCCCACGGGCTTCTGGCGCACTTTGCCGAAAGCGGCGCTGATGCGTGCAATCCTCACCCACTATTCGATTGCGAATCGTATTTGAGCCGGCATCCGAATGAGGCTGCGCAAAACCGCAACCCGCTGGCGGATTATCTGGGAAATCGCGCCGGTCCGCCTGCTTACACGCGCGGCTCGGAATCGGCCGAGCCGGCGCTCAAGCGATTCGCGGCGGCGCAAATCGTGATTGCGGATGTGCCGGTAGTGGTCGTATTTCAAGGCGATGGTTGGCCGCCGGCGCAAAATCCCGGCCAGGAAGCGATTCTCAGAGGCGGTGAGAGTAGAGTGCTGGTTTCGAAAGACGATTCCGGCGCCGCCAGGATCGAAGCCGAGCCGCAACAGCAGCCTTTTTTCGAAGCGATTCCAGTCGAGCAACTGTTCGCGCAGGTCAATAGTTGGATCACATATGGACTTGCCCGGAACGCCGCCCTTCGCCGCCAAAACTTATCCAAGCCGCGTCCGAAATCGTAACGGATCTAATGCACTACTTTGATGCGGGGCTTGCTGCAATTGCCCGCTCACGCCGCGTCACTGCCCTTCCACCTTGAAATACACTACTCCGAGCGGCGGCACGGCGATCATCATCGAGCCATCGGGGTGCACCCGCTCCATCGGATAGAACACGCCATTGCGGTTCACAGAAACCTCGGTGGCCCGCGGCTGGAACGTGCGGATCGCGAGTCCCGGAGACCCATCGATGGTAACAGGATGCATTTCCAGCACGTCGAAGGGCGTGCTGTGGTAAGCGCCCGCAATCGCGGCAATCGCCCCCGCATCGGCGGTGGGAATGAATCTGGCGGTTTCGGCAATCATGCGGCGTTCCCTCGAAAACGATTCGAAACCTCTCAGCATGGCAAAACGAGGCGCGGGCGACAACTGTTTCTTTGCACGCATTCCCGCTCGATTTGTACTTTTTCTCTTTTGCCGCTCGCCGGGCGTTGTCTACAATGGGGGAAACTTTCTTGACTTTGACGCGGGCCCACGGGGAAGGCGCCGCTCCTGTGCCAGGAGCCCGAGCATGAAGATTGCAATTTTGAGCTGGGAGTCCCTGCATTCCATTTCGGTGGGGGGAATCGCGACCCATGTGACCGAGTTGGCCGCGGCGCTCGAACGCCTCGGCAACGAGGCGCATGTATTTACGCGCCAGGGTCCGGGCCAATTGCATTACCAGCTCATCGAAGGCGTGCATTATCATCGCTGCCCTTTCGAGCTGAATCCCAACTTTGTCGAAGAAGTGAACAACATGTGCCGCTCCTTCGTCCATCATGTGTTCGAAGCCGAAAATTTTAGCGGCCCGTTCGACGTGATTCACGCGCACGACTGGCTGGCGGCCAATGCCATGATCTGGATTCACCAGGGCCGCGCCCGCAAAGGCGTCTTCACCATTCATTCCACCGAATATGGCCGTTGCGGCAACCGTTTCTGTAACGGCCAATCGGAGCGCGTGCGCTACCAGGAGCGCGCGGGTTGCCACTGGGCAAGCCGGATAATTGCCGTATCGCGGGCATTGCAGCAGGAAGTCGAGTGGATGTACGAGGTCCCGGGTGGAAAGATCTCCGTAATCTACAACGGCGTGAACGTGCACAATTACGATGGGTGGATCGAGCCGGCCGCCATCAAGCGCCGCTATGCTATCGGACCGACCGATCCCACCGTGCTCTTCGTAGGCCGCATGGCGCACCAGAAGGGCCCGGATCTGTTGATCGAGTCCGCCCCGGCGATTCTCAAATATTATCCGCGCGCCAAATTCCTCTTCGCGGGAGACGGAGAGATGCGCAAACCGGTGGAAGCGCGCGCGCACCAGTTGGGAGTGGCCCATGCCGCCCGTTTCGCCGGCTTCCGCGCCAACGGAGAGCTGGCGGATTTGTACCGCTCCTGCGATGTGGTGTGCGTGCCCAGCCGCAACGAGCCTTTCGGCATCGTGATTCTGGAAGCCTGGAGCGCCGGCAAACCAGTGGTTTCCACGCGTAATGGCGGGCCGGAAGAATTTGTGTGGCACAACGTGAACGGTCTCAAGGTGCATGCCGACGCCAATTCCATTGCCTGGGGCCTGGGCACCTTATTCACCGATTTCGATTGGGCGCGCTGGATGGGCCACAACGGCCGCATCGCCGCCGAAACCGCTTTCACTTGGGATGCGGTGGCGGAGCAGACGATGCGCGTGTACCAGGCGTGAACGGCTAACGGAACAGATCCTGGCTCGGGGCGCGAATCAAGGGCTGCGCCGATCCCGGCGCGGAATGCCACTGGAGGCCGCGCAACAAAACCGCCGGGCAGCCATCGGGCTTGCGCATCAGCAATCCGGCGGCCGCGGCGATCTGGTCTGCCACCGCGATAAGGGTGGCGCTCAGCCTGCGGCCGCGCCGGTCGGCGGAGCCGCGGAAATCTTCGAGCGCCTCCATGCCGGCCACGCCGATCGCCACATCCACCAATCCTTCCCGCCAAGGCCGCCCAAACGTGTCGGTGACGATCACCGCGCCGCAGCCGGAGCTCTCTCGTAAACAGCGGGCGGAGGCGTCCGGATCGGCCGGCAGCACCGTGGCAAATTCGTCACCGGGAACGTTCGATTGATCGACGCCCGCATTGGCGCAAACCAGTCCCAGGCGAGTCTCGGCAATCAGGACACCGCGGTCCATTTTGACGATGCGGCGCGATTGGCTCAGAATGAGCTCGATCAATCGGGGGTCCTTGCCCCATTCGGCGGCCCAGGCGAGCGCCAGCGCGGAAGGCTGAATCTCGCGCAGGTCCACAATAGCCCCTTCCGCCTTGGACACCACTTTCTGCGCGATTGCCAGCACCACGCTGGAACCGATCGTCTTGCCTTCCCGCAGCGCGGCATGGCGAATCAGCGCGCCGAGGTCATCTCCGGGCCGGACCTCCGGCAGGGTTTCGAGGCCCGTTATTTCGAGGCGCATATGGATCGCTGGAAGCCGGCCAGGAAGCCCGCCACGCGCGAGCCGGGCGCGCGCGCCAGCAACTCGGCTACGTCTTCGGGCGTGTCGATGTCGAACATCAGCCCTGGCAGGCGCAGCACATCGGATGCGAGGGCGCGCAACCGCGCCTGCCCGAGATGCTTCTCGAAGCTGCCGGGACCGAAGCAACTGGGAATCACATCGGGAGGCGTGCGCGCCAGCGCGTTCGTGCCGGTTCCATCCGCCGAGGGCACGATCGCCACTCCCGGCCGCAAACCGGCCCCCGCCGACGCCAAGCGCTCAAAATCGGCGGGTGTCGCAAGAGGCACATCGATGGGGACCAGCAGAGCAGTCTCGGCCCCCATTTCCATCGCGGCGCGGCAGGCGGCGTCGGCGGACGCGCTATGGCTCACCTGCCCGTTCTCCTGGAGGACCACGGCGCCCGTGCGGCGGGCGTGGGCGGCGATTTCGCAATCGCTCGTGACCACCATTACGCGATCGATGCCGGACGCTTGTGAAAGCGTCGCGATCGTCTGCGCATACAGCAGGCGCGCCAGTTGCTCGCGCGCCGCGGGGGGAAGCAATCCCGCCAGCCGCTGCTTGGCGTTGCACGGATTTTTCACCGGCAGCAGAGCGAATGTCAAGCCGCGATCTCCAGCGCCGCCATGGCCGCGCGGGCCAGCGCTTTTCGCTCCCGCGCTCCGCTCATAATCGTGTTCGTCACCACCGGGCGCATACCCAGCGATTCGACTTCTTCGGCCTGCGTGCGGTCCGCTTCATCCAGCACGAAAAGGCCGACGAAATCGGCGTAGAGCCGCGCCACCGCCGCCGCCGCCGGCCGCATTTTCATGCTCTTCATCATGTGCGCGGCGGGGCCTTTGAGCGCGCGCCCGCCGACAATGGGAGAAATGGCGGCCACCCGCTCCCGTTTGCGGCGAAGCGCGTCGCGAATGCCCGGAATTGCCAGGATCGGCCCGATACTGATGAACGGGTTGGACGGGCAAACGATCACCGCCTCCGCATTGGCTATCGCATCCAACACTCCGGGCGCCGCGGCCGCCTGCTCGGCGCCTTCGAACCGCACGCCCGCCACGCTGTCGCGGGCCCGGCGTTTGACGAACCAGGTTTGAAATTCCAACTCACCCGTTGCCGTGCAAATGCGCGTGCGCACCCGCTCGTCCGACATCGGCGCCAGCGCGGAACGAACGCCCAGCGCGGCTGCCAGCTCGGCGGTTACCGCGGAAAGCCCGGCGCCCTGGCGCAGGCGTTCGGTGCGGTACAAGTGTGTAGCCAGATCGCGATCGCCAAGCTGGAACCAGGTCTGCGCGCCCAGTTTGCCGAGCGCTTCCAGGCAATGGAAGCTATCGCCGCGCAGGCCCCAGCCGCGCTCCGGGTGGGCAAGGCCGGCGAGCGTGTACATCACCGTGTCCAGATCCGGGGAGACATGCAGGCCGTGAATTTCGGCATCGTCGCCGGTGTTGCCGACGACGAACAGGCGCTCAGGCGAAAGCACGCGCGCCAGACCATCGAGGAATCGCGCCGCCCCCACGCCGCCGGCCAGAGCGGCCACCACGCCGCGCTTCATGCGCCCGGCTCCGTTGCGCGCAGACCGGTGATGCGCATACCGGAGCCTTTCACTTTATGCCGCAAATTCAGCGCGATCAGCAGTGCGGCCGCGCTTTCGAGCAGGCGGGCGTTATCGAGCGATCCGGCATCGATGGCCCGGACTCCCGGAATCAGATCGGCGAGTTCGGCCACCGCGGCTTTCGCATCCGCATCGTCGCCGCACAGCAGCGTATCGCAGCCAACCGGCTGGTCTAAGCGCGCCAGCGCTTCGGCGCTGAGCGCGTGGAAGGCGGACACCACCCGGACCCCGTCCGGTACGAGCCTCGCGGCCTGCTGGGCCGCGGAGCCGTCCCATAACGTAATGGTTCGCGAGATGCGGCCCCCGATGGCGATTTCGAGCGGCACCGTGGCATCCACCAGAACCTGTCCCGGCGAGAAACTGCCCCGCAGCGACTTCAGAATTTCCACTTGCGCGGCCAGCGGCACCGTGAGGACCACAATCTCCGCTCCGGCCGCCGCTTCCGGATTGGCAAAGCCTGCCACCTCGCGCGCCCCGGCCGTTTCCGCGATTCGCCGAGCCGCCTCCCGCGCCTTTTCCGCATTCCGCGAGCCGATCCGCATCGCCAGGCCCGCTCTCGCGAATCGCAGGGCTAGGCCGCCGCCCTCCGCTCCGGTGCCGCCGATCACCGCCACCTTCCGGGCCATGTTTGTCGGGGGAATCACTCCTCCTAAAATAACCCGTGCCACACCCGCAATGCTTGGTGTACGCTCCTAGAGGAGGCAAACGATGGCAGCGATACCGGAAAAATATCAAGACATCCTACAGAAGAAAGCGTTTGCGCAACTGGCTACGCTGATGCCCGACGGCAGTCCGCAGGTTTCTCCAGTCTGGTTCGAGTTCGATGGCAACAATATCCTGATCAACTCGGCCAAAGGCCGCGTAAAAGACCAGAACATGCGCCGCGACAAGCGGGTGGGCCTGGATATCATGGACCCGGACAATCCTTATCGCCACCTCTCGATCCGCGGGCGCGTGGTGGACATTACGGAAAACGGCGCCGACGCCCACATCGACAAGCTGACCAAGAAATATATCGGCCAGGACAAGTACCCGTACCGGGGCCCCGGCGAAGTGCGCGTGATTTACAAGATTCAGCCCGAAGGCGTTCACTCGATGGGCTGATCGTGTATACCAGCCAGACAGGGATCTCCCGCGCGGAAGCGTGCCGGCTCATGCGGGCCACGGGCGCGGAACTGGTGGAGTTATTTGCCGAAGCCGGCCGGATTCGCGACGGGCGTACCGGACGGACCATTACTTACTCGCGCAAAGTCTTCATCCCGCTAACGAACCTTTGCCGCAACCGCTGCGCCTACTGCACTTTCGCGCGCGAGGCGGGCGACGCGCGCGCACACACCATGACCCCGGAAGAGGTTCTCGCCGTGGCGCGCGCGGGCCGCCGGGCGGGATGCAAGGAGGCGCTCTTCAGTCTCGGCGATAAGCCTGAGCTTCGCTATCCGGAGTATCGCGCCTGGCTCGCCGCGCGCGGGCTCAGCTCCACAATCGAGTACCTGCGCGCCATGTGCGCCCTGGTGCTGGAAGAGACCGGTCTGCTGCCGCACGCCAACCCCGGTGTCCTCTCGCGCGGCGAAATGCTGGAGTTGCAGCCGGTGAATGCCAGCATGGGAATGATGCTCGAAAGCGCGAGCCGGCGGCTGTTGGCGCCGGGCGAAGCGCACTACCGCTGCCCCGACAAAGCGCCGGAGGCGCGGCTGAAGGCGCTGCGCACTGCCGGCGAACTGCGCATTCCATTCACCACCGGCATTCTGATCGGCATCGGCGAAACCGCCGAGGAGCGCGTGGACGCGCTGTTCGCCATTCGCGATTTGCACGAGCGCCACGGCCATGTTCAAGAGGTGATTGTGCAGAATTTCCGGGCGAAGGGGGACACGCTGTTTCACGGCCGCGCCGAACCCGCGGCGCTCGACGTGGCGCGCACGGCGGCGGTAGCGCGTCTGATTTTGGGCGGGCAAATGAATCTGCAGGTGCCGCCGAACCTTTCGCGCGATGCGTACGGCTTCTACCTGCTCGCCGGCATTAACGACTGGGGCGGCATCTCGCCAGTCACGCGCGACCACATTAATCCAGAGATGGCGTGGCCGGCAATCCGCGAACTGAAATCCGTAACCGAACAGGCCGGGTTCGAGCTGCGCGAACGACTGGCGGCCTATCCCGAATACATTCGGGACCCGGGCTGGGTGCCGGACGCTTTGCGCGACCGCGCCCAAGCGTGGATGGACCCCGGCGGCCTCGTCGCGCGCGAGCGGGAAATCGCATGAACATTGAAGCCATTTTGGACAAGTGCGGCGAAGGCCGCGAACTCGGGGCCGAAGAAGGCGCCGCGCTCTTTGAAGCCGAAGGCGATTCGCTCGCGCGCCTGTTGTCGCTGGCGGACGAGCTGCGCCGCCGGCGCGTGGGCGACCGTGCCGGTTACGTGGTCAACCGCAATATCAATTTCACCAATGTGTGCGTGAAGCGCTGTGGATTCTGCGCATTCAGCCGCGGGCATCGCGCCGAACAGGGCTATTTTCTGCCGCAAGAGGAGGTGGCGCGCCGCGCGCGCCAAGCCTGGGAATTGGGCGCCACCGAAGTGTGCATTCAGGCGGGACTGCCGCCGCGGATTCCAGGGACTTTTTATATCGATTTGTGCGCCGCGATCAAACGCGCCGTGCCCGAAATTCACGTGCACGCGTTTTCGCCGGAAGAGGTGCTCTACGGCGCTACGCTCGCAGAGCGCACGCTGGAAGATTACCTCGCGGCACTGAAGGACGCCGGCCTCGGCTCTCTGCCGGGGACGTCCGCGGAGATTCTGGACGACCGCGTCCGCGATGCCATTTCGCCCGGGCGCATCTCGACACACGATTGGATGCGCGTTGTCCGCGCGGCCCACAAACTCGGCATTCCCACTACCGTAACCATCATGTACGGGCACGTGGAATCGGCGCTGGACCGCGCGCGCCACCTGGCCCTGATCCGCGGCATTCAGAAGGAGACCGGCGGATTCACCGAGTTCGTCCCGCTCAGCTTTATCGCCGCCGAAGCGCCCATGTTCAAGAAGGGGCTGGCGCCGGGGGCGCGCGCGTTTGTCAGCGAACAAGACGTGCTGCGCATGTACGCCATTTCCCGCCTGATGCTCGATCCCTGGATCGTGAACGTGCAGGCCGCGTGGGTGAAGCAGGGTCCGCGGCTGGCGCAGGCCTGCCTGGGGGCGGGCGCCAACGATTTCGGCGGCACGCTCATGAACGAAAGCATCTCTACTTCCGCGGGCGCTCCGCACGGACAATTCCTGCATCCCACCCAGATGCGCGCCTGGATCCGCGCCGCCGGCCGCATTCCGGTCGAGCGCTCCACCACTTATCGCACGCTGCGGGTTTTCGAGGAGGAGCCGGCCCAGCCCGAAGCGCCCTGGAGCGAGGACGCCTTCGGTTCGTATGCCGCGCTGATTGCTTCGCCCGAGTTCCGCTTCCGCGACCGGCCGGCGAAGTAATCAGTCCGCCGGAGTAGAAGCCCGCCGGGCGCGCGCGGCGGCGATTTCCGCAAGAGCCGCCAACGCTTCTTGGCAGCCCGCGCGGTCCACGTCGTAGTGAGTCACGGCGCGCATTTGCCGGTCGTTTATGCCATTGATTAGAACCCCGCGCTCCCGCAGCCGCGCGCCGATTTCGGGGGAAGTCAATCCCGTGCCGCTCACGTCGAAGATCACAATGTTGGTTTCCACGTCCGCGGGATTCACCTGGATGCCCGGAATGCGAGCCAGCCCCTCAGCCAGAAGCCGGGCGTTGGTGTGATCCCGCTGGAGGCCGGCGGGGCTTTCCGACAGCGCGACCAGCGCGGCCGCGGCCAGCACGCCCGCCTGCCGCATGCCGCCGCCCAGGCGCTTGCGGTAAAGCCTTCCCTGCGCGATGGTTTCGGCAGGGCCGGCGAGCAGCGATCCCACCGGCGCGCCCAGCGCTTTCGATGCGCAGAACATCACCGTATCCACCGGAGCCACAATTTCGCGCACCGGAACACCCAGCGCCGCCGCGGCGTTAAACACGCGCGCGCCATCCATATGCACCTTCAAGCCGTGTTCGCGCGCGCCGGCGCAGATTTCGCGGATCGTGGACAGAGGATACACCGTGCCGCCCGCCATGTTGTGCGTGTTTTCGATGGCGATCAGCCCGGTCGGCGCCCAGTGCGGTCCCAGGGGCCGGATTTCCGCCCGTACCTGCTCCCAGCTCAGAATGCCGCGCTCGGTGGGAATGGGCCGCGCCACGCAGCCGGAGAACCACGCCATCATGGCGAGTTCGTAATTCAGCACGTGCGAGCGCGAATCGCAAATCACCTCCTCGCCATGCCGGGTGTGCGCCTTCACCGCAATGGTGTTGCCCATAGTGCCGGTAGGCACGAACAGCGCGGCCTCTTTGCCGGTGATCTCCGCGGCGGTCTGTTCGAGGCGGTTGACGGTCGGGTCCTCGCCGTAGACGTCGTCGCCCACTTCGGCTTCCATCATGGCGCGGCGCATGGCCGGAGTGGGGCGCGTGACGGTGTCGCTTCGCAAATCGATCATGGGAGTAGAAATTCCTGAAATACTTCGTTCGAAAGCAGCACGCCGCGATCGGTCAGGCGCAGGCGCGCGCCTTCGGTTTCGAGAAGGCCATCGTCCAGAAAGCGGCGGATGCCGGCTTCGAACCGCCGCCATTCTTCCGGCTCGGGTGCGATCCCTTCGCTCAGCCGCAAACCCACGAAGAAGCGCTCTTCGGCCGGCCGCGCCGGCGTCGCCTGGGCCGGACGGCCTTCCAGGTACTCGTTCACGGATTCCGGATTCTGTCTCCGCTCGCGCCCATCGAAGGAGTGCGCATCGGCGCCGAAACCCGCGTACGGCTCGAGCTTCCAATATTTCAGATTGTGCCGCGATTCGAAACCGGGCCGGGCAAAATTGGAAATTTCGTAGCGGCGGATGCCGGCAGCCGCGAGCCGCTCCACGGCCGTTTCATAGAACGCGGCGGTTTCCTCTTCCCCGGGTCTGTCGGCCGCGCCGTAGCGCACGCCCCCCAGCAGAATCTCCTTGCCTAGCCGGCTATCCTCGTCGATTTCCAGCATGTAGATAGAGACGTGCGGCGGCGCTAAGCGCTCGATCCATTCGAGCGATTCGCTCCAGCTTCGGGCGGTCTGTCCGGAAAGTCCCGCGATCAAGTCGATATTGATGTTCGCGATCCCGCAAGCGCGCAGCATTTCGATCTCGCGAGCCACGATTTGCGCGGAATGCTTCCGGCCCGTGCGGCGGATCTCCGCTTCGACGAACGACTGCACGCCCAGGCTGACGCGCGTGATGCCGCACTCCTTCCACGCGCGCGCCCGCTCCGGTGCGACCGTGCCTGGCGCGGCTTCCATCGTTGCCTCCGCCCAGGGTCTCCCTGGAACCAGCGCAAGCAGTCGCGCGAGTTGTTCGACGCCCATAGCGCTGGGCGTTCCGCCACCCAGATAGACCGTTTCCGGCTGCCATTCCCAGCGATGCGTCTGCAATTCGCGCGCAAGGACTTCAATGTAGCGGGCTTCGACCGAAGCCGGAAAAATGCCCGAAGCAAAGTTGCAGTAGGTGCATTTTTGCGCGCAGAACGGATATGAGAGGTAAACGCCTGCCACTGAAACTTATGATAGCGGGCTTGCTTCGCCAAGGAACTACGCAGACTAGATCTCCGGGTCAATCACGGACCGGGCCTCATTGACGGGACCTTCCGATCTGGTCAATCTCAGCATAGGCGACAATCCGTCAAAATGGTAGGGTGTAGACTCAGAATCATGCAAGGCACGCAACGACTGACGGCGATCATCGAGCGAGAAGACGATGGATTCGTCTCGTTGTGTCCGGAACTCGACATCGCCAGCCAAGGCATCTCAAAGAGCATCGACTTTATTCGGGAAGAGTTTTACAGCGTCGCCTTTCGCAAGAAACGCTACACTTCGTTGGAGAAAGCTGCAAACAGATCTGGATGGCTGGCTGCGCGAGTATCATGAGGAACGCGCGCACTCCGGCAACTACTGCTTCGGGAAGACGCCCTGGCGGACGTTCCACGATTCGGCGCACCTTGCACAGGAGAAAATGCTCGACCGTCTGACAACCGCCGCTCCCTCGGACATCGGTCGGCAGCGCGCGGAGCCGGAGCTGGAGCGAAGCCATGCTGAGCGTAGCGGAGGCGCAGGCGGAGCACGCGTGAACGCTGCCTGAATTATGGACTTTGTCAGATCAAGTCTTAGCTAGAACAGCCATGAGGCGCTGAATTTGGCTGACGATAGCGCCCTTCAACGCCGTGGTAGACTGGTGGGATTAGGATAGGACTGGAGCGAATGCTTTGAGGCTGTACTTGTACCATTGCTCCGTAGCAGGCGACACGCCTTTGAGAAATCGCCGCTCCTGGATGAACCGCTCAGTATGCAAATTGCTTGGTTGTTCTCCTAAGTCATTAATTTTTCGGGCCGTGGCGCAGCCTGGCTAGCGCGCTTGCTTGGGGTGCAAGAGGTCCCGGGTTCAAATCCCGGCGGCCCGACCAAAGAACTCAAACAGTTACAACCACTTGCGTGACTCCGATACTTGCCTGGAGTCCGTTTGGTGGCGTTTTGGCGTCCAAATTTGGACGCCAGCCTCCCTCTTTCGCCTGCCCTTCCCTGACCTCCGGGTGGTCATGATGGCCATGTCATGCGTGTTTTGCGATTCTGCTCCTCAAGAAGAAGAAAATCGGCTTCGCCTATACATGAGAATGGGCATCAAAAATCTCCGGGCGGACCGCTTGCGCATCGATGCGCTTCGACTGTTGACAACTGACTTTGCGCGCTGATACCAGAGAGTAGAACGCTCGCGAAGCGTTCCCCCAGAGGGAGGCGAGCCCTCTCGAAACAAACTCGCGCCCCCCGATCCGCAGTTCCCCTTGCGGGCATACCCGCAACCCCATCGCCGGCTCTACGGTACCCGTGTGCAAAAATATCCGAATCGAAAATCCGCTGTCTGGTGCGGGATTCACGTCGAAGAATCGCGCCAAACGCTTTGTAGCGCGCGGGCTGGCCGTGTGGGTTGAGTTCGGAGTCTCCATTCGCTTCCTGCGTGATCCACGAGATCATCGTGAGTCTTCCGCACGAAAGCAGGTGGATACGACTCGCTACTGGTACGAGCGCGCGGCGCACACGGGCATGGCGCAGCTTGCGGAACTGGCGAACTTGCCCATGGTCGCGCCGCACGTACTGCTCGGGATGGGAAAGCGCAAGGGCGCGAGCCGGCATACGTTCCTGGCGGCGCAAGCGCTCGGAAGAAGCTGACCAACTCAGTGAAGCGGAAAAAACAGATCGGCGGGCGATTTGTGGCGAAGATTCGAGGGGCGTTCACGCGGGCACTCCGCGTGAAGGCCATAGGTACTTCCGGGCGCGCGGCGGCGGCGCGTTGCCCTGTAGCGCAATTTCGCTAGCGGCAGACGAAAAAACAGGTGGTCGGTGGTCACTCCAAAGCGCGCCCGGTGGCGGCCGCCCGCCAGCCTGGTAGGACAGGCCGTTCTGTGGCGCCCGGGCGCAACGTGGGCCAACTGTGCGCGAACGGGCGGCCAATGGTGGCGCGCGTCGTAGTTCGACTCCAGTGATTCTCGAACCCGTTTCCATTACGCCGGCGCTGGCGCGGCGCATCGAAATCTGGCCGGTTGACCGCCTGGTTCCGTACTCGCGGAATGCGCGGACGCATTCGGCGGAACAGGTGGCGCAGATCGCGGCTTTGATTGTGGAATTCGGCTTCAACGCACCGATTCTCGTGGACGGCCACGCCGGGATCGTCGCGGGCCACGGGCGCCTGCTGGCGGCGCGCAAGCTCGGCCTGCCGGAAGTCCCGGTGGTCGTGCTGGACCATCTTTCGGACACGCAGAGGCGCGCGTATATCATCGCCGATAACAAGCTTTCCGAAAACGCGGGTTGGGACGAAGAGATCCTGGCCGCGGAACTCTCGCATCTGGAGCGGGACGGCCTCGATCTGAAGCTCGTCGGCTTCTCCGACGAGGAACTCGAGGCGCTGCTGGACAACGACTCCGACGATGCAACGCCGGAAGATGAAGCGCCGCTTGCCGAGCCGCCAGTTCAGCCGGCCACACGGCCCGGCGACGTGTGGTTGATCGGAAGGCATCGTCTGATCTGCGGCGATTGCCGCGACCCTGGCGTCGTCGAGAAACTGCTGGATGGCAAGCGCGCGAACGTGGTAATCACATCGCCGCCCTATGCTACGCAACGCGAGTACGATCCAACCAGCGGCTTCAAGCCCGTGCCACCGGATGAATACAGCGATTGGTTCCGCGATGTCGCGGCCAACGTCCAG
>DATGKM010000078.1:0-12113 GCA_035294665.1 Bryobacteraceae bacterium
GCAGGTCGCTCGCCAGCGTTGCCTGCCTCCGCTTTGCCGGCAAGCCCATCCTAAAACCGTTCCGGGATCGGGCACAATGAAATTTCAGCGAACGGCCAACAGTGTCTTAACCGTTTGTCTCAGCCCAGGGGACAACCCCAGGCAAGCAGCCAGATACCCAACGCTGTTGCTCGGCGGAGTATACCCGTAAATCAGTTGTCCATCTATATACACCTCGAATGCGGGATAACAAGTGGCGGCGCCGGATACCGCGTAAGTAGGCGCGTTCGGATTCGTTTGCGAGACCTGGACCGCCGCGCCCCAAGTAATTGTGGGAGTAAAACCCGGTGGTTCTAGCGGATTACCAATAGACGCGTTAAAATTCGCCGTCATAACATTGGATTGCGGCTGTGTGACGTTGACCGACATCCCCGTGCTGCTCGCCTGCCCCTGATTGTCGAGCAGATAGCAGTCGTGAAGAACCGTGTCTTTGTACAGGGTCTGGCCATTTGGCGCGATCGCATCACTGGCATAGCGTTCCGTGATGCCGGTCAAACTTTGGGGGTTAACTATTCCACCGTATTGAGGCAGGAGCGTGACAAATTGATAGCCTCGATACGCCAGCGACGCTCGACTGTAAGACCGGTTGTCGCCTGCATATATGGCCAGCCATGGACTCGGAACGCAGTACCCCTCCGGACCATCCACGTACAATGGCGGTATAAAGGCCTTCACCGATAGTTGAAAGTCCACGGGGGTTCCCGGTGCCCTCATACTAGCTGCGCTTTGCTGGTCGCCCACAATCTGCGTGATTACCGTCGTCACAACAATCGGCGCAGGCCAGATATAGATTGTATAGTCCGGAATTTCCTCATACGGCTCGCCGGTGTTCATCACTAAGTCATACCCGTAGGGATCGTACCAATAATACGTCTCTGACGTGTAGTAAGCGTAAACTATATGGGTGGTGTCCATCGTAACTTCATAGCCCGGGTCGGCGGAGGTCTCAAGATACGCGGTCGGCTGACCAAACTGGGATCCGGTATACTGTCCCCCCTTGAACATCGTGCTATTGGATTCGACACCGTAGTAATACTGAGTGTTGTAGTCCGCAGTGGCGGTAAGGACGTGGCGCCTGAGCTTAAAAAACTTCGCCTCGCGGCCTGTATGATTGTTGTGGCCTGCTGATCGAGAGCCTCTAGCTGCTTTGAGACGGAGACCGCAATCTGGAATAGAACGGCGCAATCTGCCGCTGAAAGGACGAGGCGATTGCAAACGCCTTGCCGTAATCCGTTCCGGACGCCCTTCAGGTCGAGTTCGTCGGCTTTGCTACTGACCAGCGCGATGTTCCGTAGGAAGCCTTCGTAGGTTCGGATCTGAGTTTGGCGTCAACGTATCGGCAGACGCTGGTGTCTGACCCATTAGTATGCCGCCCGAGGTGATGACGCAGAGAATGCAGGTCGGCGCCGCAGTTCGCGCATAAGAAAAACTGAAAATGATCCGCATAAATCTCCTTTCCAGTAGGGATTTTTTACTAATCATTTAAAAAATCCCGCTCGATACTAAGTATTTACGGGCCAGCTAAACGGGATTATCTAGCACGGTGCTTGACTTGTCAAAAAAAAATAGGTCAATCTCGATTGGACAGTGCGACTGCGTACAGCCGCCGCGGCGGCGCGCTTACTTTTCGCCAACCACCCCGCAGCTGCGCTCCCGGCGCCGACGCCTCCGACCACGACCGGAAGACTAGCCGCACCGTGAAAATAACGGCACAATCACTCGCAAGATGGTGAGCGCCGTTTCGCTGATTGGCGTCACCTCCATTTGCCGTGCCGACCCCTCCCTGGGCCGCGTGACTAAGCCAAGCCCGCGTGGCTTAGTCGCATTTCGCGCAAAGTCGTTTATGCAGTGAAGGACTAATCCCCGAAGCTCCCTACTTCTTCCCGCTCTTCGGCCGGCGCGGGCGCGGGGGAGATGCCGCCGATCTGCACCAGTTCCGGCCCGGGCTGCTCTTTGAGCACGTGCTGGCGGTAGAGCTTCATCATGCGCTCGTTTTCCTGCTGCTGCTTGAGCTTCGCGTCGCGCGCCCGCATCTTTTCCTCGCGGGCATTTTTGGCGATCCCGAGGCGGTCCAGGTCGTGCTGCTCTTCGGTGGTGACGATCTCGTCGCGCAATACCAGGCGGTGGTCCTTGGAAGGCAGGGGCACCTTCTTGCCGCCCGCGAAGATTTCATGCCGGCCGTGCTCTTCGTACCACTTGGTGAGCGTGGCGGTCATATGCATCTTCTCGATGATGTTGCGCCAGCCGATGCCGGTGTTATAGGCGCAGAAGGAAATCTCCCCTTCCTGGGTGGCGTACGGAATGATGCACTGCTCGGTGCGGCGGAAATCGTAATTGAACAAATCCTGGAACCACATCCCGGCGATAAAGAGGAAGTTCCAGCGGTCGCGGCGGCGGTGCTCGATATCGTCCATCGTGCGGTCCTTGCCGACGTTGCCGTAGCTTTTCCCGGTTGCGCCGAACGTCTTATCCAGTTTCTGGTACCAGTCCGTCAGCTTGAAATGCGTCGGGGACTGGAAGGGATCGTAGTTGCGCGCCGCGGCCAGAGCCATCCCGATAATCGAGAGCCACTTGCCGCGCGCGGCATCGTTGATGCGCGCCACGTCTCTCGCCAGCCGGTCGGCGTTGATGAACTGGGTAACCGGAACCTTTTCGCCGGTCTCTTTGTCGACCATCACCGCCATGCCCACGCCGCAATTGGGATGGCACCCGCAGCTTAACTGGCCCCAGCCGTACTGCGGTCCATGCACCAGGTCGCTCCAATCGGAGAAGGTGGAAATGAAAGAGATGGGGAACCAGTCGCGGGCGGGTTCGCCCAGGCCGGTTTGGTTCTTCACGTCGTGCGCCAAATGGGAAAGCGTATAGCGCTGCGCCTGCCGCCGCTCGTCGGTCACATCCTCGTCGCGGCCGGTGAACGATACCGGCTGGAAGGAGAGGAACGGAATCTTTTTGGGGTTATCGAGCGCGAACTGGATGATGCGGCCAACCTGCTCGTTATTGATGCCGTTAACCAGCGTTATCACCGGAACGATATCCACGCCGTTCGAATGGAGATTTTCGATGGCCCGCAGCTTGACATCGAACAGATTGCCCACCTTGCGGTGCGAATTCGCCGCGTTGCCGATGCCGTCGAACTGCAGGTAGGCGTAGCGCAGCCCGGCCTCGGCCGCCTTGCGGCAGAACTCCGGGCTCTTGGCGAACTCAATGCCGTTGGTGGCGGCCTGCACGGAGGTATAGCCTACTTCGCGCGCATAGCGCACGGCGTCCAGAAAGTAGGGCGAAAGCGTCGGCTCGCCGCCCGAGAACTGCACGGACATCTGCCGCTTCGGCTTGATCGTGACCGCGTTATCGAGTAGCTGCTTGATATCTTCCCAGCTCAGTTCGTGCACGAAACCGACCTGGTTGGCGTCCATAAAACAGGGATCGCACATCATGTTGCAGCGGTTGGTGAGATCGATCGTCAGCACCGAGCCGCGGCCGTGGGTGATCGTGCTCGAGCCGTGACGATGCAGTTTCTCGTCGTTGTGCGCGCGGATGTCGCGTCCCGGAAAGACCTCTTCCAGGTGGCGGAAAAACGCCGTATCGATGGCCATCACATCTTCAAAATGGCCGTGAATGGGGCAGTCCTTCACCATCAGGATCTTGCCGTCACGCTCGATAATCTGCGCCTTGATTTCGCCGGGACGCTCGTTATAGAGAACTTCGAGAGGCGTGGCGCCATCCAGGATCTTCTTGCGGATCTCCGGCACGCAGCGCGGGCAGAGCGAATCGGTCTCCCGCGGCCAGCCCAGCGTCGGCTTCACTTTTTCCCACGACTTCAGCAGCGGCTTATCCGACCACGCGGGAGTGAACGAAGGATTGCGATGGATCTGGTTGAGTTTATCGAAAACGATCCAGGCTGCGCCGGCGGCGTAGGTGAAAAGTTTCTCCGCGTACTTGATTGGCTTATGCATGTAACGAATCTCCTGAAGGCCTGGCATGCGAACCAAAGCCGGCCGGATTCCTCTTGGGTAAGTATAGGGGCCGCGCGCAGCCGGCACCATGGGTTGCCATCAAACTGTTGGATTTATTAGTTGTATGGCGAGTGGGGGACTTAAATGGGGCGGCCGGAGGCGGCCCCGTAAGCCGCGTCTAGCCGTATGAAAGGGAACGATTTACGTGAAATCCGCAGAGCGGAGCGAGGCGCCCGCTCAGCCCAGTTGCAGCGCTTCCCGCAATCCCGGGTCGTGGCGCACGCGCCAGATGCGGCTATCCAGGTAATAGTGCGTCAGTCCGAAGCCACAGAAGAACCCGAATGCCAGGTCCGATACGGTTTGCAGGCGCGCGCCCGGAATGCGGTACGCCGCGCTGAAAGCCAGCCCGAGGGCCGCATACGCCAGCAGGTTGCGGCTCACCGTGTGGGGAATGAACCCGTTGCGCGCGGCGCTCTCCGCGCCGGCGTAGCGGTTGCGGTTATGGAACCAGATGATGGCGTGATATTGCAGGTTGTGAACAATGGTCACGATGGGAGTGGCCGCCTGCCAACTGACGAAAGCGAACGTCAGCCAGTGGAGCGGAATGATCGAAGCCAGCAGCAGAAACTTCGGACGGTTCACCGGCTCGCCGGCGGCCAGGCGCATGGCCTGGCGTGCCAGGTAAATCACGCAGGTAAGCGCAACCACGGCCCACGCGGCGCTTTCCCAGCGAGCCAGCGAAAATGGCAAGCCCAATTCCCGCGGATGCCGCACGAAGAAACGAAGGAATGGCGGGAAGATGAGCATGATTCCCAGAAAGACGCGGTCGAGGGAGTTATCGATCGGGCGAAGATCGCGATTCTTTACCTTGTAAAGCACCAGGAAGCCGTAATGCTGCCGCATCACGTGATAGTAGGCCCATGCCGCTACCAGCAACGCCAGGTACCCTTTTCCGCCCGCCAGCACCATCGCCGGCCCGAGCGAGAAAAAGAAGAGCAGGCTGCCAAACAGCAGCTTCGAGTGGCGGGCGCGCGCCTGTT
Organism: Bryobacteraceae bacterium; assembly: GCA_035294665.1. Lineage (GTDB taxonomy): Bacteria > Acidobacteriota > Terriglobia > Bryobacterales > Bryobacteraceae > PSRJ01. The sequence goes on from DATGKM010000078.1 coordinate 5,033, forward strand.
TGTCGAAGAACGTGCGCGAGGCCGTCGCGAAAATATGCGTGCCATCGAATCCCAGCGACCAGAACCACCACAGAAAGGAAGCGGGCAGATGAAGCAACGTGTAAAGCGCCAGGTAGGCATAACCCGCCGCGCCGCCGCCGATGATCAACGATAGATCGATGCGCCGGCCGATAATCCAGCCGGATTGGGGGCGAGCCAAGGGTTGCGCCAGGGTAGCCAACGTCCCGAATATACCAGCGATTGAGCGGCCAGTCAGCCTTCCGCCATCGGCCGCCTCGAAAAACGGTTTCGCCGGGGAATTCAGCGCCCCAAGCGCAGCGCGCGTTTGATATCCGGGGTAAATTCGTGGAACAGGTTGATACCGGCGTCGATCAGCATGGTATTCGATCCCGCGATAAAAACGGCTGTCCCATTGTGGTATCGCCTGGGCCACCACGCATAACGGGAGACCGCGGCGGCTCCGTAATCGCCGAAGAATTCGCTGTAAGCCGGCATCATCCCGCCGCTGTCGTCATGCCGCCAGACGGTATGCAGAAACGCATCGGCCACCCGGCCTTTGATGCTGGTTCTGGTGGAGCGGAAATAGCGCGTGTCTTCGCCATCGATGGCCTGCACAGGGAATATGATGCTCCGTTGAATGGTGTACTGGCCCAGGTGCGAAGCCCAGCGCTCTCCGAAAACGCCCCAACCCTCGCCCCACTCGCCCGGACGATCGCGCCACTGGTCTAACGCCGCCCCCATTAAGCTATAAACGACGTGTTCGGGCGCCACAAAATGCCGGGCATCATACTTGAGTTTCTCCGTTACCGAAAGCGCTCTCCATTGGGCGCTTTGCGGTCCGGTGGTGGGAGCCGGAGCGCTTTGCGAGGCCACATCCTGGGCAAGCAGGACCAGAGGAGCAATCGAAACGACTACGACCGCGCGGAAACGCATGCAGCTCATTTCCAAGTGTACGGGATATGCTGGGAGGAGTGCGCTGCTTTCTTGCCATTGCGGCGGCTGCTCTGGCCGGGTGTTCGTCCGCTTCCGCACCGAAGCAGCCGGAGCCCGACGCGACCGCGCAGCCCTGGTACGGCGATGCCGTGCGGCAGTTGGAGTCGATGAACGGCAAAGCCCGAGAGCTGCTCGCCCGGCACAAATCCGATGAGGCGGCACGCGTGATCACCGCCGCCGAAGCGTGGGCGAACCGCGTGATTGGGGTGCCCCATCCGACGCTGGCCGCCATGGAAGCCGCCTCCGAGCTCGACGAGATGTACGGCCGCATGCTGCTCGAGAACCGCAATTACGGCTGGGCGCGCATGATGTTCCAAAAGAACCTGGCCCGCTGGCGGACCTGGCAGCCGCGGACCGGGGAAACGCTCGAGCACCTCAAAACGGCCGAACAAGAGATCGCCGAATGCGACCGCCGGATGACCGAATAGCGCCGGCCGAAGAGCGCATGCCTGATCACACATGACCGGAGCCGACCTTGGCCGCTTGGAGCCGATGATACAATCGGCGCCATGTCCAGATTCGCCCTCTTTGGGCCGGCAGTGAACATGGCATTGTGCCTGGCCGGGTGCCTGGCGGGGACCTCGCAGGCGGCGCAGCCGATTATCGATAATGAGCGCGTAACGGTTTGGGATCTTGCCTGGAGGCAGGGCGCCGCGACGGCGCTCCCCGCGCATACCCACGATTTCGTCACCGTTTATCTGGCGGCCGGCGCGAATGGGCCGCACAAGAAAGGCGACGTGGTTTATGCGCACGCGGGCGTATCCAAGCTGGAGCCGGGTGAGCGCACCGTGGTGATCGAGTTGAAGGACCATCCGGTGGCGCCGATCCCGAATACCTCCGGTTATCCGCCGGCTTTTCCACGGCCGCACGTAAAGAAGGTATTGGAAAACGGCAAGGTGATCGTGTGGAGCTACGCCTGGCATCCCGGTGAACCGACGCCCATGCATTTCCACGATAAGGATGTGGTGGTGGTCTATATGGAAGATACCGCGCTGCGCTCCACCACGCCGGATGGCAAGAGCGTGGTGAACGAGTATTCGGCCTTTCAGACCAAGTTCAACCGGCGCGACCGCGTGCACAGCGAACTGCTCGCGCGCGGCACCGGCAGCGCCATTATGACCGAGCTGAAATAGCTGTACAATCGGGAAGCTATGTCCAGACAGCGTACGCTTGCTTTGATTTTCGCGGGACTCAGCGCCGGAGCGCCCGGCCTGATGGCCCAGGGTGGGCGAGGGCCGGCGCGGCCCGATCCCGTCGAGAAAGCCCGCATGCTCAAACCGGATCTTTACCTGATCACCGGCGGCGGCGCCAATACCGTGGTGCGCGTGACGCCAGAAGGCTTGATCGTGGTGGACACCAAAAACCCCGGCGGCGACCGAAGCGCGAAGCTGATGGAGGAGATCAAAGCGGTCTCGACGCTGCCGGTGAAGTACGTCTTCAACACGCACCATCACCCAGACCACGTGGGCAACAACCAGGCGTTGCTGGACGCGGGCGCCACGATCATCGATGCCGCGGCGCTCAAGAAATACATGGCCAGCGATCCGCGCACGAAGGACATTCCAGGGCTGGCGAATCAAACATTCGATCACGACTATGTTTTGAAATTCGGCGGCGCCGAAGTGGATGCCTACACGTTCGGCCGCGGCCACACCGGCGACGACACCATGATTTACTTCCCGGATAAAAAGGTGGTCATGGTGAGCGACCAGATTACCGACGGCAGCCCGATCGCGGATTATGCCAACGGCGGCAGTTTTCTCGAGTGGAACAAGAGCCTGGACGGTGTGCTGAAGCTGGACTTCGAAACGGCCATCCCCGGCCGGGGCGAGCCGAAGACGCGGGAAGAAGTGGAAGCCTTCCGGACCAAAATGGCGACCCTGGTGAGCCGGGCGCAAGATGCCGTGAAAGCCGGCGCGACGAAAGAGAATTTCGCCTCCATGCTGAAGACCGACGACCTCGGATGGAAGATCAACCCCAACTTCCTGGGCGGTCTCTACGACGAAGTAGGCGGAAAGTAAAGTCATAACGGTGTGATGCCGCCCAGCAGCACGGGCCGCCTGGCGCCCGTGGCGGAGGGCAGATTGGAAGGCCGGTTTCGGAAGGTTTCGTGCGCCAGGACGGCGAAGGCGATCGCTTCCTTGGCGTCCGGATCGATGCCGAACTCCGCGGAAGTCGTCACGCGCATCCGGGGAGCCAGCGCGGCGATCTGGCCCATGAGCTGGCGGTTGTGCACGCCGCCGCCGGAAACGACCAGGTCGCCATCGATGCCTTCGAGCGCCGCGGCAATGGTTGCGGCGGTCAGCGCCGTTGCCGTGGCAATCAGGTTCGGGTAGGACCTCTCGGACTTTTTCATCCGCTTGACGAACTCCGTCCCATATTGCTGGCGCCCGGCGCTTTTCGGTCCGGTTTTGCGGTAATACGGATCTTCGAGCAGCGATGCCAAAAGCCGGCGGTTGATCTCGCCGGCGGCGGCGATGTGGCCCGCGCGGTCGTAATTCCGCCGCCCCTTGGTGAACTCGTAGACCAGCGCGTCGATCACCATATTTCCCGGGCCGGTATCGAACGCTGTCACATTTTCGGGCCGGGCCGCGGGCGGGATGATCGTCACGTTCGCAATCCCACCGATATTGAGCGCGACGCGCCAGCGCCGCGGATGGCGGAACAAAAGGTAGTCCGCGAAGGGCACCAGGGGCGCGCCCTGCCCCCCGGCGGCGATATCCCGCGCCCGAAAATTCGAGACCACGGCCACGCCGGCGCGCTCGGCCAGCACGGCCGGTTCGCCGATTTGCAGCGTGTGTCGGCCGCCCTCATGGTAAATGGTTTGGCCGTGGCAGCCGATCAACTCCACGCCTCCGAAGCGGCGCACCGCGTCCAGCACGGCGCGAGCATAGAGTTCGCCGAGTTCGAAATTCAGCCGCGAAATCGCCGCGGCATCGAGCGGCCCCAGAAGGGCGGCGCGGGTGGACTTCGGATATGGCGTCGAGTGAAAGCCCAGTGCGCGGATCTGGCGGCCGCGAATCCCGACCACGGCCACATCGATACCATCGAGCGACGTGCCGCTCATGATTCCGGCGATTTTCATCGGTTCTTCAGCTCGCGCTGCAAATCGGCCAGCAGTTGCAAAGCCTCAATGGGCCGCAAGCGGTCCAAATCCAAGTTCCGCAGCCGTTCGGCGAGCTGATAACCCACCGGCTCGAAGAGCCGAATCTGCACCGGCCCTGTATCGGCGGGCAGCAGTTCCTCGGCGGCCACGCGCTCGCCACGCTCGTGCAGTTTCAAAACTTCGCGCGCGCGCTCGATCACCGGGAGCGGCAGGCCGGCCAGCCGGGCTACTTCGATTCCATAGCTGCGATCGGCTTTTCCCGGCTCCAGTTTATGCAGGAAGATGACCTGGCCGCCCGCTTCTTTTACCGAGACCTGCAAATTGCGCACGCCTTCCAGTTGCTCGGCCAGATCGGTCAATTCGTGGTAGTGGGTGGCGAACAGGGTTTTGGCGCGAGTCACGGAGTGGATATGCTCCACCACAGCCCAGGCCAGCGCCAGGCCATCGTAGGTCGCGGTGCCGCGGCCGATCTCATCGAGCACAATCAGGCTGCGCGGCGTGGCAGTATTCAGAATCACGGCGGTTTCGGTCATCTCGACCATGAAGGTGGAGCGGCCGCGGGAGAGGTTATCGGAAGCGCCGATGCGCGTGAAGATGCGGTCGATCAAGGTCAGATGAGCGACTTCGGCGGGAACGAACGACCCCATCTGGGCCATGATGGCGATCAGAGCAGCCTGCCTGAGATAGGTCGATTTGCCGCCCATATTCGGGCCGGTGATGATGGCGATCAGATCGGAGCCCTGGTTGAGATACAGGTCGTTGGCAATGAAGCGCGCGGCATCGGCTTCCGCGAGCCGTTCGATCACCGGATGACGCCCCGCCACAATGCGCATTTCGCCGTTATCGGAAAAGGTGGGTCTGCGATAGCGGTTCTCCGCGGCCACCTGGGCGAGCGCCGCCGCCACGTCCAATTCGGCAATCGCCGCGGCCGCCGCCCGCACACGCTGCGCGTGCGCCGCCACGGACTTCCGCACCCCGGCGAACAGTTCCTTTTCGAGCGCGAGGATTTTGTCTTCCGCATCCAGCACCTTGCGCTCGTATTCTTCGAGCTCCGGCGTGGTGAAGCGCTCCGCGTTGGCCAGCGTTTGCTTGCGTTCATAATCGGCCGGCACGAGCGGGAGGTTGGGCCGCGTGACTTCAATATAAAATCCGAAGACATTATTGAAGCGGACTTTGAGCGATTGAATGCCGGTGCGCTGGCGCTCGCGCGCTTCGATTTGCGCGATGTACTGGCGGCCATTGCGGCCGAGATCGCGCAGTTCATCGAGTTCGGGATGGAAGCCCGCGCGAATCGTGCCGCCATCGGCCAAATTCAAGGGCGGCTCATCGGCGATGGCTTGGAGGATGAGCGTGGCGACATCGGAGAGCGGATCGATGGGCGGCCATTGGTCCCCCAGGATGGCATTGAGGGCTGGAATTTTTTCGAGCGAGCGGCCCAAAGCCAGCACATCGCGCGGGCCGGCGGTTCCCAGCGTGATCCTGGCCAAGAGGCGCTCGAGATCGAGCACGGCCGCGAGCTGCTTGCGGACCTCAGTCCGGAGAATGGTTTGGGCCAGCATTCCGGCGACCCGATCGAGCCGGCGCTCGATTTCCGCCCGATCCAGGGAAGGCCGCAGCAGCCGCTGGCGCAGCAGCCGGCCTCCCATGCCGGTTTGGGTTTGATCGAGCACCGAAATCAAAGTCGCCTGCCGGCGGGCGCCCGCATCGGCCGCAAACAGCGGTTCGATCAATTCCAGATTGCGGACGGTCACGGCATCGAGCACGAGGAATGCGGCGCGGTCGTAAAACGCGGGCCGGTCGAGGTGATCGAGCGCGGCGCGCTGCGTCTCGCGGAGGTAATGCAGGATGGCCCCGGAAGCGCCGATGGCGGCCGCGCGGCCGGCCAGGCCGCAGCCATCGAGGGAAAGCAGTTGGAAATGGTCGCGCAAGGCGCGATCGGCGTAATCGGGCGTGAAGACCCAGTCTTCGACTTCGGTGCGGACAAAGCGCGTGGGGCCGGACAACCCCGAGGATGTCCCGTTCAAGAGGGGCAACTCGGAAGGGAACAAGACCTCGCGCGCGCCCAGATTTTCCAGCGCGCCGGCGAGATCGGCGGCATCGATCTCGGTGACGCGAAATTCCCCGGTCGAAAGATCGACGTGAGCGAGGCCGGCGCGCGCGCCCGACTGTGCCACCGCGGCCAGATAATTGTTCTCGGACGGCCGCACCAGCGCCGGATCCATGGCCGTGCCCGGCGTCACCACGCGGGTGATTTCCCGCTTCACCAGCTTCTTGGCGAAGCGTGGATCTTCCATCTGGTCGCAGATGGCGACGCGGTGGCCTTTCTGGATGAGCCGGGAAATGTAGCTTTCGGCCGCATGATACGGCACGCCGCACATGGGAATGGCCACGCCCTTTTCCTTGTTCCGCGACGTGAGCGTGATTTCCAGCTCACGGGCCGCGACTACGGCGTCTTCAAAGAAGAGTTCGTAGAAATCGCCCAAGCGGAACAGCAACAGCATGCCCGGAACCTGCTGCTTGATGGCGTTGTACTGCCGCATGAGCGGGGTGGAGGCGCCGGACTCCGGGCTCCCGACTCCTGGCTCCCGACTCCTGTCTGCCGGCTCCTCACGCATAGATCCCGCGCAGCCGGATAGCGGCCGCTACCCGGTCGAGCGCCAGCATATACGCCGCAATCCGGTTATTGACGCTGTGCGTTTGCGCGTAATGCACCACCGCGTCGAAGCTCTCCACCATGATCTCTTCGAGGCGCTCATTCACCAGTTGCTCATTCCAGAAGAAGCCCTGGCGGTCCTGTACCCATTCGAAGTAGGAAACGGTAACGCCGCCGGCGTTGGCCAGAATATCGGGAATGACGAACACGCGTTTTTGCGCCAGGATCTCATCGGCGAGCGGGGTGGTGGGGCCGTTGGCTCCTTCGCACAGGATCTTGCAGCGCAGGTTGGCGGCGTTGGCGGAGGTGATGACGTTTTCGGTGGCGGC
>DATGKM010000079.1:0-6628 GCA_035294665.1 Bryobacteraceae bacterium
GCAGGTCGCTCGCCAGCGTTGCCTGCCTCCGCTTTGCCGGCAAGCCCATCCTAAAACCGTTCCGGGATCGGGCACAATGAAATTTCAGCGAACGGCCAACAGTGTCTTAACCGTTTGTCTCAGCCCAGGGGACAACCCCACCTTCGTACTGCAGCTCCACCGTTCGCATCCACCTGCTCTTTCACAAGCAGACGAAAACCAGTCAGAGCTGATTTAATTTCCTCAAGGAGGGGTGTAAGGCCGAGCCGTTCAATACGTTCTTTGGCGCCGTTATAATAGACTTCTTCGACGATCTGTGGCATAAGGTGCGGTTTATCGACAATTGCGGATTTGGCTGTTTAAATAATCCGGAAAGGATCTGCGGAAGGCCCGTCTGCGCCTCTGGCACATTGCGCTCGAACCGATCCCGGATCAAAGAACAATCGACGATTTCGCTGCCAATCCACATGCGCTTGAGCTTTTCGGCCGCTTCGAAGGTCGAGCCGCCACCCGCAAACGGATCTAGTATCACCTCCCCCTCATGGGTCGTTAGCTGAATGCAGCGGGCAGGTATGAGCGGCTTCAGTTCGTTGATGCCCCAGCGCGCCTTGAACTTGGTGTGGCGGGCTGGCGCAGTATCTTCCCAGAAGTCGGTGAGATTCAGACCGAGCGGATTCAGATATTTCCGGTGTCCACCGTAGTCCTTGATGTCTTTCTTGCAGTGGCGGCACAGGGGGACGGGCACCCGAACATCATCCCGGTTGAACGTTTTCGGTTGTCCCTTGGTGAAATAGAGAAGCGCGTAGTGCGCTGGATAGAGCTTTCTGCCTCGCGGGAATGTACCCTTCATGGAAATGGCGATCCAATGCCGAAAGGTCATCCCCACCGTTTCCAGGTGCGTAGCCAAGCGATAGGCCCACTGCGGGAGGTGGTAAATGAAGAACGCGCCGCCGGGCTTAAGGACTCGGACCGCTTCCTCAATCCAAGCCGAACACCATTCCAGGTAGTTGGGCGCATCCAGTTCGTCGTGCTCGGCGCCATTCCCGTAGTCTTTTCCCAAGTTGAAGGGAGGGTCCGCGAATACGGTGTCGACCGATTGGTCTCGAAGTGCGGCGAATAGCTGCATGCAGTCGCCCTGGTACACTACACCCCGTTCCGTGGAAAACGCAGGTCTCATGGTGCCTTCGCCGGGAGAGGCTGCCTCTATCATAACTGGTAACGGAACATCTTCCCAGAGTTTTGTTTGAGTCATTCGGCGCGGCCCTCGCTCAGCTTATCGGCTTATCGGCGGAGCCGACCGAAACATTTCATTAGAATGGATTGGAGCGGGAGCCGCCATTTGACACACGGCCGGAAGCCGCTTTCCGGTCGAGCCAGTCGCGAATCACGCCGAACACCTCGTGGTTATTCTTCTCCAGCAGCATGAGGTTGCCGTTGCCCAGGATGCCGTAGTCGCGCAGGCGGATCATTTCCGCGTCGCAGCCCACCTGTTTCAAAAAGGCCACGTTGGCCACCGGCGAGCCGCCCCCGCCGAATTCGCTCGTCAACCAACCGATGGGAATGCCTTTCAGATTCGGCCACTGGCGCGCCGGCTCGGCTTGCAGCTTATACGTTCGCGGAACGGGGCGCGGCGAATCGGGCGGCTCGGTGTGCTCCACCAATCGGAATTGCGCAGGGTCGGTCACCGGCGGATCGAACGTCATCGGCGCGGCGGTGAGGCCCCAGCGAAGCTGCGGCACAAATGGATCGCCGTTAATCTCCATGCACATGATGGCCTTCACCAGCTTCGGCCGCCGGTCCGCCACACCCCAGGCGAAAAAGCCGCCGAAAGCGTGCACCACCAGAATCGCCGGCCCGATCCGGTCCAGCAATTCCGCTCCTCCGCGCCACACCAGCTCGCTGTGAAACGCTTCATCGAGCACGCGCCCCTCTTCGCACGCCATGAACTGGTCGATCAGCGGGTCGTCGATGCCCCCAGGCCCCGGCCATTGGCCCGTGTTGAACACAGCCGTGCTTTCGATGAGGCCTTCGAGCGGCGGCGCGCTCGTCAGGTGGCTCGGCCCCAGCGCATCCGGATGATATGGCGAGCGGCCGAAGCTGGGCCGGTCCACCCAATACACGCTGTAACCCGCCTGCACGAAATAGTGCACCCAGCCCGGCCGCCCGCCGATGCCCATCATGTGCGTGCCCTGCCCGCCGCCTCCGTGCACCATCACCACCGGATAGCGGTACCGCTTCCGCTCCGGAATCATGTATTGCACGTACATCTGCCCCATCGGAATGCTCCCGTAGGGCATCTGCTTGCGCTGGATGCCCACCCAGAAGCAGCCCTGATCGGCCAGCTTGAGCGCGGTGGATTCGGTGTTGCGGTTGGGATCGACGCCCGCTGTTATCACCGCGGGCGCTTTGTCCACGCTGCGATCGATCCAATCCAGCACCGGCCGCGGCGGGCTGTCATTTTCCGGTATTTGGATCTGCTCGACGGCACAGCCTGCTTGTGCCAGGCTGGAGGCCACCGAAGGATCGCCCGGGGCCAGGCTCAAGGGTAGACGGTTGAATTGCGGCAGGCGCAGCGCCGCCCTGCCCAAATCGGCGTCGAGCGCCGCGATTCCCTTCACTTGCTCCGGCCGCTCTTCGGCCGCGAGTAGCGCAAAGAGCAGGCCATCGCGGTGCGTCACAAAGATCGCCGGACCGGTCTTCTCCAGCAGCATCGCCCCGCGCGTCCGCCACACATTGCGCGTCACGGCGTTATTCGGCATCGGCTGCCCCAGGGCCGCCGCAATCTGCGCCACCGCGGCATCGTTCGCATTCCCGCTCCCCGCCCATGGCGCGCTCTTCCACAACGATGCGGCGCGCTCGAAAGTGGGGGCTTCGCGATCGAAATTGCCATGCATAAAAGGATGATACGGGCAGCGCCCCTGCCCCGGCCGGTCCAGCACATAAACCTTATAGCCCTGCTCCAAAAGAAGCGTCGCCCAGCCGCGGCGGCCGTCCGGTGTCGAGATCCAATCGCTCCCCTGCCCATATCCTCCGTGCACCAGAATCACTGGATGCGGGTGACGGACCTCGACCGGAATCCAGCGCTCCACGTAAATCTGGCTGCCGTTCGGGATCGTGCCTTTCGCCAGTGTGGCGTGCTCGACGCCGATCCACTCGTAGCTCCACTCCGCGATATCGAGCGGCGCGTTATTCGTATTGGCGCCGGCGGCCTGCGCCTCTAAAGATGCCGGCAGCGCCGCCAGCGCTCCCGCCGCTAAAGCGGTAAACCCGCGCCGCGTGACGCCGTTTTGGGGAGTGTCGATCTCTGAATTCACGCCAGCCACCTCGAAGTTCTCTCTAGCATATGCAAAAGCCCGGGGGGATGTCAGGATTCCAATTTCAAGGCTGGGGCGGCAATGCCGTCAACCTCGGCGGTTGCGCGTCGGGTTCGAGCAGCCAGGCCTGGCGATCCGGATAGTATTGCCGGAGCTTGGCATTTTTTTCGGGGCCGAGATCGATGGCCCAGACGATCTTCGCGCCGTCGATATCGGCGGCGTTATGAATCCATTCCGACGCGCCATGTTGTGGCCAATATCGCACAAAGACCAACTGTTTACCGGGTTCGCGCGCCAGCCGGCTGTCGATCGCCGCGCGGTGTTCCGGATCGCCCTCGGTTTGGATTGCGGCGGTTGCGTAACGAAGGGCAAAGTGAGCGAGGCAGAGGGTGAGAATCAGAAACGCCGCTGTGCGGCCGTGCGGGAAGCGGCTCATCCATTCCAGCCCTTTAGCGCTGACGAGCAGAAACAGGCAGGCCGCCGCGGCGATGTAATGCGGATAGAAATACGGATAGAACGCCGCGCCCAGCCAGAAAATAACGATCGCAATTGCAACCTTGAGAAATCGTAGATCCCGGAACGACATCGGAAACAGGGGAACGGCGAGATAGAGCGGCGGCAGAAAAAAGAACCCGGACAGGGTAATGCGCTCGCCGAGCCGCCGCCAATATCCGGCGCGATTGTGTACGGCGGTCTGCGCGTCATAGTCGATCTGCTGTTCCACTGTCAGCGGGCGATGCGGAACTGGCGCGGCCTCGAAGCCGAAGGTGGTTGGGATACCGTATTGATACCGGCTGAGCTGAGCGGGCAGGGTCGTCCAACTGCCCGTGACCTGTCTATTCTGTAGCAGCGTCAGCCCGAGCGCCGGGAGGACAACCAATGCCGCTGCGGCGAGACTACGAACCGGAACCAGGAACAGGAGCACGGCCAATCCCAGCAGCAGAAACTCGTAGGGGCGCGTCAACAACTGCAGGCCGAGTCCCAGGCCCAAAAGGATGGCGCTGCGCGCCGGATGCGGGCCGCGCAAGCGGGGAATGGCGCCGAACACCAGGCAGCCGGCGATGCCGGACACAGCGCCGCCCCAATAGGTGTTCATCCACATGCTTAGCGGACCGAATAGAGCCGCGGCCAGAAGGCCCCCCGCCAACGCCCAGACAGGATCGACCCACGCTTTGAGCATCCAATAACAAAGCGCGCACAAAAGCCCCACGGAGAGCGCCACACCGGCCCAGGGAAGCCGGAAGACCAATTCGCCGAACGCCAGCGCGAACCCTTGCCCGAGGGGATAATAAGAACTCCAAGACGGGTCCTGGAGGACGAACACACCTTCGAAGAATTGGCGCATCGGGTGCATGGGATTGGCGAGGCGGAAATGCGCAAGCGTGTCGCCGAGGAGGAGGTAACTGAAATCGTCGGCGACGCGCGGGATGGGAATAGGATGACGCGCGAGGAGCGCCAGACGCAACACGATCGGCACGGCTGCCAAAAAGATCATGCAGGGAATCGGGCGGTTCGCAAGCCGCCGAGCGAACGCCGCGACGGGCGCGCGCGCCAGAATCGACATAACCAGAATAGCGGTGAGGCCGAATTCGATGAAATCGATTGGCCCGAACCCCAGCGCGTTTCCCATAGGGCGCTTCTCATTTTCACAGACGTGGAGCGCGGAGATCCCGGTCCAAACAGGACCGCGACCGTAGAAGCGTTCGCTACGATTCCAGAACGTCCTCTACGGTTTCGGGGATCGGCCCGGCCAAGGACCGCAGTTTCTCGAAGAGGCGGTCATAGAGAGCCTCATAGGCATCGAGTGGAGCGGCCTGCGCGGCGCTCGCCCGCTGCTTTCGAGCCGCGGCGAATGTGCGCCGCATTTGCCGCACGGCTACCAGCAGTAATTTCAACTCGTCTTCCGTGAATTGGGGGCGAAGTTCGACAGCCTGCGGCATTTCGGTCCGATTTGGCAGGCGCAAGCGCCTGCCCCACTCAGAAGATAAAGCTCAGGCCACCCCGCAGGCTGCGCGGCGTTTGGAAAAGCAGCACCGAAGAACCCGCCAGGTCCGGCAGCGGCAGATAGCCTTGCGCCAGCATATTGCGGAGTTCGCAGGTGGCTTCCACGCGCCAGGGCAGCCAGGGAATCGGCTGCTTGATAAAAACGTTCAAACCGGGCAGGGGGCGCACCGCTTGGGTGCTGTACAGATTCCCCAGATTCAGCCAGCCGTTCTCGCCTACCCACTGGTAGCTGGCGATCACGTGCGTGCCGGTCCAGGGAGCGGCGGCCGCGATCCGCGCGGTTACGGCTTGCCGGTGGCTGGCGCGAATCATGGATCGCAACTCATCGGGGCTGTTGCTGACCAGTTCCGGGTTCCCCACCGAGAGGCCCGGCTCGGTGCCGTACATGACGGTCGCGCTGACGTTCTGCCCGAGTTGCTGGGTGACGGATGCGTTATAGCCGGAAGTGCTGTAGTTACCCGCGTTGAAGATCGCGTTTCCCGTGAACAGGTCCGGCAGCAGATCGCCGCTCGTGTACAACCCGGCCGGCCCGGCCATGGAAAGCGCCGCATCCGTTACGGTTTCGCGGTAACCGGAAACCTGCACGGTACGCGAGCCGAACTTGCGGGAATACGCCAGTTCCATTTCCGCGCCGCGCTGCACGCGGGGCTGGTCGTTCAGTAGGGAAGTGCGGGGAAAGAGGCCCACCGAACCCAAATCCCGCTGGAGTTCGGCATCTTCGCCCAAGGTCTCTTCGGCGCCCAACCCCAAATCCGGCCGTGCATTGCCGGAGGTATACGCGAAAGTCCAGGTTCCATGGTCTCCCGGCGAGTAGCTTAAGCGGAAATAGGGGCTCAGGTAATTGACGCGATCGCCCACGAACGCCACCGAGTCCATCGTGAAACCGTATTGCAGAGTCGTGTCATCGGTGAGTTGCGCCTGTTGATCCACGCTGGCGGAGACAGCCCGCATGGCCGGCGAACCGGCATCCGACAAACCGAAAGCGCCCGGTTTTCCGGCCAAGTAGATCTGCCGCATGGTCACGGAGATGGTTGGGCCGTCGTTAGTGGTGAAGGATGTTCGGAAGGCTGTCGCGGGCACTCCCGTTTGCGCTCCGTATCCAACATTGCCGCTTAATTCCAGATGATTGTTTCCGAAAACCGAGGTCGCCAGAACAAACGCCGTCCCCAGGTCGGCCTGGTTGGCGGTTCCGGTCTGGAGGGGCCCATCGCCGGCCGAAAGCTGCAACAGCCCGCGCGTATCGGAAAACGTCGAGACCTGTTCGCTTTTCGCGGACGAACTGCTCGGGCCGACGCCATCGTCGAACCGCAGCACGGGCCGGACGGAAGAGG
>DATGKM010000080.1:0-36601 GCA_035294665.1 Bryobacteraceae bacterium
ACGCCGATGAAAGCGATCGCGCTGCTCTCCACGCTGCAAAGCGCAGACATCGTTCTACCGACCACCGATGGCCGCGAGATCCGCTTGCGCCGCATTACCGAGCCAACTGCCGAGCAGAAATCCCTACTCCGTCAACTTGGCATCAGCCTGCCAGACCATCTTCAATTCCATCGCGATTGTAGTGCAGACTCGGCCATCGCCTGAACCTATTTTCAATAGTTTAGGCGAGGTTTCGCCGGTTTGGTGACGAACTTGGGTTAGCAGCGGGCTTTTGCCTGAACTCCGGTCCGAGATGTTTCTCGCGTCGATCGGGAACGGCGGAACTGGGCCGGCGGACATCCAAATTCTCGCTTGAACACGCGGTTAAACGCCGCTTCCGAAGCATAGCCGACCTCGGCCGCGACCTCGCAGACGTTCGCATTCGAAGATATAAGGATTTCCGCGGCCAGTTTGAGCCTCCACCGGGCTAGATACGCCATGGGAGGCTCGCCCAGGAAATGACGAAAGCGCTCAGCGAATCGCGTGCGCGAAGCCCCGACCTGGTGGGCAAGGTTGGCGACGGTCCAAGAATGCGCCGGGTTCTTATGCAGCAGCGCGAGCGCCTCCCCGATTACGGGATCGCGTGCTCCGGCAAGCCATCCTTTCTGCTCGTCCGCGAGGTCCCGAACGAAACGCCGCAGCGTCTCGATGAACAGCACTTCGGATAACTTTGCGAGGACCACATCGCTTCCGGGGCCTGGCCCGCCGGCTTCGCGAACCGAGAATCGGATCGAATTCGCCAGCCATTGGCCAGCGGAATCCTGGGCGATATTGACACTGAACATCGGAGGCAATGCCGCAAGCACCACTTCGCTCAATAACGGATCGCACGCCATATAACCGCACACGAAATTCGTCAGTTGCCCTCCGCCGCCGTAGCAGGCGACTTTGAGCCCATTATTGAAATTCCCGGCGAAGACCTTGAGAGCATCGACCGGCTTACCTGCGCCGTTGCCCAGGACGTGAGCATCTCCGTGCGGAAAAATCACCACATCGCCTGATTCCAAATCGCGGCGGGTCCCGTCGCGCAATGCGGCATAGGCACGGCCACCGGTCAGGTGGTGGTAGATGATCACGCGGTCCGCTCCGGGGCATAGAAGCGGAGCGATCCGGCTCGATTCGGGTGAAGCCACGCACCAGGGAGCGGAAAACTCGGCGTTGAAAAACAGGGCTCCTCTGAGCTTGACGATCTTCAGAACTTCGGAGAGAGCATCCATTGAATCCAGGTTCGCTCGATTTGGACGTTTTCGGCAAGAGTGCGGAACGATCGGGCAAGTTCTGGAATCCGATCCGCCGCATAGTAAGACCAGGAGGCAGCGATCATGAAAAGATTGGAAAAACAGACCGGGCTCGACGAGTTGAAGACCCGCTTGCGCGATACCTGGATGACAGGCGACTATGGCCGCTTCAGCCGGTACATGGAACGCGACGCCGAAGCGTTCTACCGCCGCCTGCGAATCCGTCCGGGCGCACAGTTGCTCGATGTGGCCTGCGGCGCCGGGCAACTCTCCCTCATTGCGGCGAGAGCGGGTGCGCGGGTGACCGGGTGCGATATCGCGAGCAACTGGCTGGCCCAGGCACGCCGCAGCGCGGCGGCGGAGGGGCTCACGGTCGTTTTCGAAGAAGGCGACGCGGAAGCGCTGCCTTACGGCGACGCCACGTTCGATGCGGTGGTCAGCCTGATTGGCGCGATGTTCGCGCCTCGCCCGGAAGTAGTAGCTGCGGAGTTTACCCGCGTCTGCCGGCCCGGCGGCCTCATTGCGATGGCCAACTGGACGGCGGCTGGTTTCGTTGGACAGATGTTTCAGATGATCGCCAAACACATCGCACCTTCGGACATGCCGTCGCCGCTTTTGTGGGGCGATGAGCGGACAGTTCGCGAGCGCTTCCGGACCGGCATCGGGACAATTGAGTGCTCGCGCCACCTGTACGAACTGAGTTATCCGTTTTCGCCGGCGGATGTGGTCGAGTTCTTCCGTGCGAACTACGGGCCGATGACGCGCGCGTTTGCGTCCATCGGAGAAGCGGCACAACAGCAACTTCGGGGCGAGCTGACCCAACTGTGGTCACGTCACAATCGGGCCAGCGATGGAACCACCAAGGTGGATGCGGAGTATCTCCAGGTCATTGCGGTACGGGGCGAAATGGAGGGCGGGAACGGTCGCCCGGTTCCCGGTGCGGAGGGCGGCCCGTTACTGTGCGGGGGGCCATTGTGAGGAAGGGGCTTTCGATGCGCTGGCCGGCACGGCGATTTTGCGGCATGCCATACGTAGGCTACCGGCGCGGTCTGATAGTTGCCGCTTTGGCCATAAGCGCGATATTGGCGGCGAGCCACGGCGCCCGCGGAGGCGACGGGCCTCTCGTAAATCGATTCTCGTTGATTCCCAACGGCGTATTTTTCCCGAACGCGAACGGGGCGTCCCAAACTTACAGCGCAAATGGCGGTGGGATTGATCTTAACGGACCGTTCTTCCAGAGCCTGGGCACAAATGGCCGTACGTGCGCTACCTGTCATACGCCTGGCAACGCCATGGGCCTCTCGGCCGGGAGCGCCGAACTACGCTTCCTCGCGACTGGAGGAACAGATCCTCTCTTCCGCCCGGTGGACGGATCGAACTGCGACCACGATATTGACGTTTCCACCTTTCCGGGAAGGTACCGGGCGTATAGCCTGCTGCGCACGCGAGGCTTGTTTCGCATCGCGATTGCCGTGCCTGCGAATGCGGACTATGCCGTCACCAGCGTGGAAAACCCGTATGGCTGCAACGAAACCGGCACGATCTCGATGTACCGGCGCCCACTCCCGGCGACGAATCTGCGCTTCCTGA
Source organism: Bryobacteraceae bacterium (assembly GCA_035294665.1). GTDB lineage: Bacteria > Acidobacteriota > Terriglobia > Bryobacterales > Bryobacteraceae > PSRJ01. The sequence goes on from DATGKM010000080.1 coordinate 2,868, forward strand.
GCGCGGTGATGGTCGATGGGCGGGAATCGGCAGAGGCCACGGGCACAACCAAAATTCTCTATGACAACTATCCGAATTCGCTGGCAAGCGACCTGTTGAATCAAGCCATGGACGCCACCAACGGCCACGCGCAGGCTTCGCCTCCCCGGACGCTTTCCGATCCTCAGCTTGCAGCCATCGTGAATTTCGAGATGGGACTTACGACGGCCCAGGCGTACAGCAACCGCGCCGGGCTCTTGAACGAGCAGGGAGCGACTGGCGGCCCCAAAGCACTCCTCGATCAGCCATTTTTTATCAGCATCAATTCCATCGTGCACGCGCTTTTCCCGCAGTTCGAGCAACCAGGCGGCCTGGTGACGCCAGGAGATGGGCAGTTCACGCCGGCGGCTTTCAAGATCTTTGATGCGTGGGCGGACTTGCCCGCTGCCGATCCGCGCGCGGCAATCGCCCGCGGACAGGCCATCTTCAATTCCAGAATGTTCCCCATAACAGGCGTGGCCGGCATCAATGACGATGTCTCGGCGGGAGGGCTGGTCGCGGGTGGCATTCCATCCCTCGTGGGAACATGCAGTACATGCCACAATACGCCGAACTTGGGTGATCACTCGTACCCGACGCCGCTTGATATCGGAACCGGGGATCCCGATTCATCGAACCCGTCACGAAACCTGGGGGGCCTTGATATCAGCTACCTGCCAAGGATCACCATCTGTAAGCTCGATCCAGCGACGGGTCTGCCGACCCGTGTGTGCAAGACAACAACGGATCTCGGCCAGGCGCTCATCGATGGTAAATTCGATCACGCTGGGAAGATCAAGGGACCCATTCTACGCGGACTATCGGCACGCGCACCATATTTCCATAACGGATCGGCTCGAACACTGTTGGACGTCGTGCATTTTTATGAAACGCGGTTCGGCCTGGTTCTGACGCCCCAGGAAAAATCGGATCTGCTCGCGTTCTTAAGCGCTCTCTGACGCGATTTTAGCCCGACCCTGCGCGCTCGCGGTCAAGGCTTTGCGCGGGATGGATGTGGAGCGCATCTTCGAGCAGTGAGGCGGCGGCGGTTTCCATCGCCGAACCCTGCGCGGCGGCTGGCCCCGCCCTCTTGACTCCCGGCTTGCCGCCATAGGACGATGGCTACTCGAAGTCCGTGAAGGAAGGCGGAGGTTTTCATGCGGGTTTTAGCCATTTCGTCAGTTCTTTTCGTCCTGGCGGTTGCGGTTAAGGCCGCGCCCGCGGTGGGTTCGTGCGAAAGCCTGATGTCGCTGAATCTGGCTGGCGGCACGATCACCATGGCTCAGCCGGTGGCGGCCGGCGGTCTGGCGATTCCGGTGGGGCGCGGCGGCGGGAGCGTCTCAAACCAGGCGGCTTTCTGCCGGGTCGCGGCGACTCTGCGGCCTTCCGCCGATTCCGATATCAAGATGGAGTTGTGGCTGCCCACATCCGGCTGGAATGGCAAATTCGAAGCGAACGGGAACGGCGGCTGGACCGGCTCCATCAATCCGGCCACGCTGAATGAGGGTTTGCAGCGCGGTTACGCGGCAGCCATGTCCGATCTGGGGCACGAGGGCGGCAGCGCCAGCTTCGCCATGGGTCATCCGGAAAAACTGGTGGATTTCGGCTACCGCGCGGCGCACGAAATGACGGTGGCGGCCAAAGCGATTATCGCCGCTTATTATGCGCAGCCGATCAAGGAATCGTACTGGACCGGCTGCTCGGCGGGCGGGCGTTCGGCGCTGATGGAAGCGCAGCGCTATCCGGCGGATTTCGATGGCATCGTGGCCGGCTCTCCGGGGCTCGATTGGACGGGCCGCTCGCTGCAGGCGGTGTGGATCGCGCAAGCCACGCACAAAAGCGATGCCAGCTACATCCCGCCCGAGAAATACGGGCTGGTGCACCAGGCCGTGCTGGCGGCTTGCGACGCCAAAGACGGCGTGAAGGACGGCGTGCTGGAGGACCCCACGCGGTGCGCGTTCGATCCCAAACAACTCGAATGCAAAGGCGGCGACAGCGCCGATTGCCTCACGGCGGCCCAGGTGGAAACCGCGCGCGCCATTTACGCGCCGGTGACGAATCCACGCACCAAGGAAATCATCTTCCCGGGATTTGAACCCGGCAGCGAGGCCGGTTGGGCGACCATGGCGGGCCCGCGGCTTTTCGGGATCGCGGCCGACCTGTTCAAATTCGTGGTGTTTCACAACCCGGACTGGGACTACAAAACATTCGATTTCGACCGCGACACGGCGATTACCGCGCGGACGGCAGGCGAGGCGCTGAACGCCGAAAACCCGAATCTGAAGGCCTTTGCCGACCGGGGCGGCAAGCTGCTGCAGTATCACGGATGGGCCGACCCGCAAATCGCGCCGGGCAGCAGCGTGCGGTATTACAAGAAAGTGCTCGACACCATGGGCGGCGTGGAAAAAGTCCAGAGCTTTTACCGGCTCTTTATGGTGCCGGGCATGGCGCACTGCGGCGGCGGCGACGGCACCTCCAATTTCGATATGCTGGCGGCGCTGGAGCAGTGGAAGGAGCAGGGCAAAGCCCCGGCCGAGGTGCCGGCCTCGCGCGTGCGCCAGGGCAAGGTGGACCGCACGCGCCCCTTGTGCCCCTATCCGCAGGTGGCCAAGTACAAGGGCACGGGCAGCACCGATGATGCCGCGAATTTCGCGTGCGCAATGGAATAGCGCCTAACTGGTCTTCGCCAGCTTCAGCGGGCGCACGAGCGTGGTCAAGATCAATCCAATTACGAGTGTCGCCGCCAGCACGCGCAGGGGCGTATCGTAGATGTGAATCTTGCTCGCGCCGGGAGCGAGCGCGGCTTTGGCACGATTCGAAAGCTCTGTGATGATCACCGGCCCCGCAACCGCGGCGGCGCTCCAGGCCGTGAGCACCGAGCCGTGGATGGCGCCCACATTATCCACGCCGAAAATATCGGCAAGATACGCGGGGATGGTGGAGAATCCACCGCCGTACATCGTCAGGATTACGAACAGCGCGCTTTCGAAGATAATCCAGCTTCCGCTCGCGGCCCAGCCGGGAATCAGCAGAAATAACGCGATCTGCACCAGGAAGAAGGTCAGGTATGTATTGCGGCGGCCGATGTAATCGGAAGTGGAAGCCCAGAAGAAGCGCCCGCCGGCATTGAACAGGCTGATCAGCGAAACCACCAGGGCCGCCTCGATCGGCGTTTTCAGAAACATGTCCTGCATCATCGGAGAGGCTTGTGCCAGAATCCCGATCCCCGCGGTCACATTGATGAATAATATGCCCCAGAGCAGATAAAACTGCGGAGTGCGCAGGGCATGATTGCGGGTGACGCTGGTCTCCGCCATCACGTTGCGCGATTTGGCGGGCTTGACCCAGCCTGCGGGCGCCCAGCCCTCCGGCGGCCTGCGCAGAATGCGCGCCCCCGCCATCATAACCACGAAATACACGGCGCCCAGCGCCATTACCGTTTTGGCAACGCCCATGATGCCGATGAAATAGGCATTCAGATAGCCTGCCACAAACGCGCCACCGCCGAAACCCATAATGGCCATTCCGGTAGCCATGCCGCGGCGATCAGGGAACCATTTCACCAGGGTGCTGACGGGTGCGATATAACCCAAACCGCAGCCGATGCCGCCGATTACGCCCATTCCGAGGAAAACCAGAACCGATTGGCGAATCGCGAGGCCTATGCCCCCAATCATCAAACCCAAGCCAAAGAAAAACGCCGCCGCCGTGGCCGAAACGCGTGGCCCGCGCCGCTCGACCCAGGGGCCACCGAAAGCCGCGCTGAGTCCGAGCAGAACGAGCGCGGTCGTGAAGGTTGTGTACGGGGGGCGGAACCAGGAAGGGTCGTTGGGAAAGAGGGCCATAATCGGCCGGTTGAACGTGCTCCAGGCGTAAACGGAGCCGATGCAAATATGCACCGCTACGGCTCCGGCTGGAATCAACCAGCGGTTGATGGTTGCCGGCGCTGGTACAGGCGAAGCAGCCGCCTCGTAGTTTCTCTGGGGCATAGGTTGGAGTATTCTACCTCAAATGGAAAAACTAGCAGGTTAAGATTACAAACGCGTTACCGCCGGCCTGGGCGCGCAAGCTAAAAGGAATGTCTGGCCGGGTTGGGCACGGCTTTCTGGGCGGCCCCTTGACCTCCGGCTTGCGGCACGAAACGGAACACCTCGAATGTCGGCCGGCCGTAGGAATCGGAAATCTCCTCCAGCGGCTCAGCCCGGTATCCCGCGGCTGCGGCGAACCTCGCCAGTTTATCGGTGAGGCCGGGGAAAAACTCGAGGGGCTTGGGGTGGGTCACAAACACATGCCCGGGGCCGGAAACCATATCCAGCAGTTCGTCGCGGTCGCCAGCGGACAGTTCCGGCTTCTGGATCGGGTCCTCGCCGACGCGCACGGGCAGTTGGCCGTTGCTCAGCAGCCGCGCCTGGTCGAGGAAGCCCCAATCCATGCAGTAGATTTTCGCCGCGGTGGTCTTCCGCAGGTAATCGACGAGCGGGAAAATGGCGTCGGTCCAGGTGACCGTGCCGCCGTTGCGCAGCATGCGCACGAAATAGGAATTGACGAGCAGGAGTCCGGACGCCATGAGAACGACAGTAACGGCGGCAACTGCCGGGATTCCGGCGGCGCCCAGGCGGCGGCCGGCGGCAGCGAAGGAGACCGCCATAATGGCTTGCGGCAGCGGCCACAGCAGAACCGTATGATGCAGCCCGGTACCGGTGTGGGCCGTAATGGCCATCTGCAGCCACGCCACGGCAAACGTCACCATAAAAAAAATCAGGGCCCGCAGCGCCGCCCCGCGAGCCAGCGGGACCAGCAGCAGGGCGAGGAGAAATCCGTAGAGCTGGAAACTCTGGCGCGGCCGGCCAGCGGCCGACGCCAAAGCCGCGGCGCCCTGCTGGAGCATGCCGCGGGGCAAATGGGGCTGCGGGGTCTGCCAATCCTCCGGACTGAAATAGCCCATTAGTCCCGAGCCGCGGATGGTATCCACCAGCACCCGCGCCTTTGCCGGCACCCCCGCCGGATCGTAGACGGCGTTGCCATGTAAAGTGCCGCCGCGAGTATGGATGTTGTACAGGATCAAGGGGGAGGCGCCTACACACAGCCATAGCGCGGCCACACCCACATGGCGGAGCGTCAAGACCTGCGCAAGCTGTTTCGGCACAACCGCCAGGGCGGCCACGGCCATGCCGCTCAGCATCCAGATCGCGAGAGCCTTGTCCCACAGCGCCAGGCCGAAAAGGAAGAACCCGCCGGCCAGCGCGCGAACGTCCCGCTGCCGCCAGAACCGGAGCAGCAGGAGCGCGCCCCCCAGTACCAGTACATGCTGCACAGCTACCGGGCCCCAGTCGAACGTGGACGTTAGCAGGTAGACAGCGTCTGTCGCCAGAAGCACACACCCGATCGCCGCCGCGAGCCGCCCGGCGATCCGTTCGAGCAGCCTGTAAAAAAGCCACACGCTGGCCGCCCCCAGCAGCACCGAAGGCGTCCGGGTGGGTCCGATACCGGTCCCGAATACCCTATAGATCGGCTCGTCTATCCAGGACTTTAGGGTCCCTAAATAACTCAGGATCATCAGCGGTATGTGGCTGTGTCCGAGATGGTACAGATAGACGCCGCCGCGTGGTTCGTAGAATACGATTCCGAACAGCGCTTCGTCATCTTCCATACCTAACAGCGGCACGAAAGCCAGGCCGGCCAGCAGGAACCAGCTACACGCGATTGCGGGTATCCACACCCCCCGCAAGATCTTACTAATGATCAATGAGAATTTTCCCGCCAAGACTAACAGAATATTAGCATCCAGCCGATATGAGCTTGCGAGCATCGGCGGGATGGCCTGGGCGTCCCGGCGGTTCCGAAAAGGCGCTTTCTGAGGTGCGGGATGGATACGAAACCGAGCCCGAGGCTGGTGTTTGCGGAGGGAAATTTTTTTGGCAGGCCGATTGCTCAAACATGGTCTCGTGCGTACACGCCTCAGTGACGGACCGAACGGGTTATGGCTCGAAAGAAGCTCTGGGAAGCCTGAAACTTTTGCGGCAATCCGTCGTCTATATCAGGCGGACAAAAACGCTAACGAACACAAACAGAACAGAATCCGATTAGAGGGGGAATAGACCGATGACACAGACCGAACTCGAAAAATACAAACAAATGCTGGAAGCCAAACAGGCCGAAGTGTCCATGGGGTTGCGTAACCGGGACGAGATTGCGATCGAAAAAACACCGGACGCGCTGGACGAAGTGCAGCGCGCCGGCGAACGCGAACTGGCCATCCGCAACCTGGACCGCGAAGCCACGATGCTGCGGCAGGTGCGTGCCGCCCTGGCGCGAATTGCCGATGGCTCCTACGGGATCTGCCTGCACTGCGAAGAGGAGATCAAACCTAAACGCTTGCAAGCCGTGCCCTGGACAGCCTATTGCATCAGATGCCAGGAGGCAGCCGACCGGCACGAGTTTGAAGGGCCGGACACCGGCGAGAGTGTGGACGAACTGCTGCTGAACGCCGCCTGATTCGATATCGAGCCGGGGCGCGGAAGCGATTCCGCGCCCCTTGTGCATGGGGACAAGGTGTATGGGGACAATCTGGCGCGGCGCGCGGATATAGTGGCGCCGAGCGCAGGACGGAATCCCCCTACGGCGCCACCACCGGGAAAGTCACCGTATTGCTAATGTTCAACTGCTGCGCAATGTAAATCTGCGTGAAGTAGTCGGTGGGTAAGCTGGAGTTGAGCTGGGCCACTACCCGGAAGATCCCCACAGTTCCGGGCAGAAGGCTTGCGGAGAGAATGTTGGCGGTCGAACCACCGGCGAGCGAGGACACGAAACTTGCAGATGGCGGCTGCGTTTCCGGTCCTCCAGCCGGATAAGGCTGACCGGTGACGATCGCCGACTGCGTATTCGCGGTCACCTGCGGCAATCCCAGGCCGGTTGCATAAATCCACAGGATCTCCCCCGGAACCGCGGGATTATCGGGAGTTACCGGGCTGCCCGCGATATTGGCGCAGCACAGCGCCTGGTTGGAAGCGGTCAGAATCAGTTGTGCTCCTCCGGAAGAATTTGTGGTAGTAGCGGTAACTGGGATGCCGTTGCCATCCGGGCCGGGCACGCGCGCGTAGATCTGCAGGTTCACGGCGAAGGCCACGCCCGCTACCGCATAGATCTGCGGATCCTGGTTGAGTTGCGCCACCAGCGCGTCGCGCACCGATTCCAGCGTATCGTTCGCTTGCACGGTGTAGCTGTAGCTGCGGCCGCCCACCGTAATGGTCGCGACGTCGCCGGGGTTGATGGTGCCGTCGATCAGCACCGCATCGTCGGCGGAACTGGAGCCGTGAAACAGAACTCCGGGCAGGGGCTGCTGGTTGGAAGAACTGGGTAGGGTGAATATTCCGGGGTTCTGGGTGATGATGGTCACGGCCACCGGCGTTGTCACCATGACGGTGCCGTCGCTCATTACGGAACGCACATACACGCTGATGCTGGTGGTGTTGTTAAACTCCCAGGGAATCTGGGCATTGATCTGGCCGGGCGAGACAAACAGGAGCGGAACCGCGATTCCGTTCATGTAGACTTGCGTATCGCCCAGGGTCGTGGGCAGGGTGGCGGTCGGGTCGGCGCTAGCCGTTTTCGCGGACAGCGGGCCATTGCCGGCCTCGACCGTCACCAGCGTGCCCGGCGCCAGTTGGGACGCATCCCCGCCGTGTTCGAGAGTCGCCCCGGCGGCTGTCAGGGTCTCAGTCGCGTTGGTCGAAACCGAGGTCACGTAGGTCACGTTATTGCCATTCACGCCCTCGGCTTTGGCGGTGAGAACCACGGTCTCCGCCCCCGGGTCGGCGAAGGCGAATGCGTTGGGGTCGCCGCTCCCGGCGTTGATCGCGGCCACCAGGCCGTTCACGATATCTAGCAGCGTATCGCCCGATTTCACCGTGTACGTGTACGTGGTGCCGCATCCTTCCGGCGCATTGGCATTGCCCGTGGTAGAGCTGCTCACGCTGCTGTTCTGGTTGGGGCTGCTGCAAGCCGTGCCGTTGTTGGTGGCGGTGTTCCCGATGGTAATCGCCACGGTATCGTTGGCGGTGGCCGTGCCGCCCACGGTCACGCTTCCCACCGCGAAGATCTGCAGGCTGGCCGCGTTCCGCACGCCGGAGTACGGAATGTTGTTGGCGCCGATCGAAAATACTTCCACGCGCCGGTTGTACGTATCGGCCACGTATAGATTCACGCCATCCCACGCCAGCGCCGAAGGAGTCATCAGCGAATCGGTAGCCTGCGAAGCCTGGTTGATTTCGCCGCCTACCTGCCCCAGAACGATGTCCGCCGTAGCGCCGTTGGCGGTGGGAATCTGCTGGTAAACCAGCACGCGGTCGTTGCCACTATCGGAGATAAAAAGCCGCGTGCCATCGGACAGGGCAAAGCGGGGGAAGCTCAAAGTGGCGTTGCAGTAATTGGGATAGGTCGGATTGCCGTTATAATCCGTGCCGTTCTGGTCTGGGCAGAGCACCGGCTTTTCCTGCACGTTGGTCACGGTCGAAATAGCCGCCTGCCCGGTGAAGGCGTTGTTGGCTGCCGTGCTCGTCATGTCCGGCTGGCCCACCACCACATCCGCGGGCGTGCCGCTGGCCGTGGGAATCTGGTTCCAGATCAGCACCCGATTGTTGCCCAGGTCGCTGACGAAGAGGTGAACGCCGTCGGAAGTCACCGACACCGGGTTAAACAGATTCGCCGCCGTAGCGCTGGTGTTGGCGTCGAAGTTGGGGTTGCCCACGTTATCGAGCAGCGTGGGCTGCGGCGCCGTGGTCAGGTTCGGCGCGCCTAATGCCACGTCCGCGGCGGCGCCGTTTGCCGTGGGAATGTGGTTGTAGATCAGCACGCGGTTGTACCCGGTATCGGCTACATAGAGCTTGCCGCCCTGTATCCACACGCCCTGGGGTGAACGCAGCGACTTGGCTGTCGGCGTGGTCGCGCCGGGAAGGCTGGTCGAGAAGAAATCCGGCTGCCCCACGACGACATCGGCCGGCTGGTTGTTGGTGGTGGGAATGCTGTTCCAGATCAGCACTCGGTTATGATTGGTGTCGGCCACCACCAGGTGGACGCCATCGGAGGCCACCGCCGTCGGCTGCCGCAGATTGTTTTGCGTGGCCGGATTGTTCTGCACGGTGGTAATCATGTCCGGCTGGCCCAGCACCACGTTGGCCTGCCCGACGCATACCGGGCAGGAAGTGGTATACGCCGGCTGCGCCGTAGGCGCCGGGACCTGGCTTGATAAATTCTTAAAGATCAGGACGCGGTTGTTCTCCGGAACAGCCTGAATCAGGTTGTCGTCCGCCACGAACAGCATGTCCGCCGCATAGGCCACGCCGCTGGCGGCTCCCACCACGGTGTCGCTGGAATTCTGGCTCTGGGCGTCAAACCGCGGCTGCCCGATTACCGCGCGGGCGGCCTGGCCGGTGGTGAAATTCGGCTGCGCGAAGGCCCCCTGCTCGAATGCCAGAAGGGCTGCAAAACAAAAAAGGGAAAAGGATTTCATCGGCGAAATCGGACTCGCGGAATTGTTACAAATGCTCAATTATAACAAGGGCTTACGCCCAGTCCTCCGTGGATTGGCGAGCACACCCGTGAGCGCCCGGCACGTTTCCGCCGCCCACGGCTCCCGCAAGCTGTTGGATTGTCTCATGGGTTCGTTTTTTCGTTTCGCGTTGGTTGCACGCCGGGTGCCGCGGACGCAGCCCGCCCTCCCCCAGCTACGCTAAGCTGAAGGGAAACCAAACACGTTCGAAACCAGGAGAGTTCCATGGAATATCGCCGGCTGGGAAAGAGTTCGCTCGTGGTTTCCGCCCAAGGCCTCGGATGTATGGGCATGTCGGAGTTCTACGGCGAAACCGACGACCGTGAATCCATTGCCACAATCCATCGCGCGATCGACTGCGGTGTCACTTTTTTCGACACCGCCGACATGTACGGCGTGGGCAGAAACGAGGAACTCGTGGGGCGCGCCCTGGAAGGCCGCCGGCACCAGGCGATCATAGCCACCAAGTTCGGCAACGTACGCGGCGCCGATGGCTCGTTTAAAGGCGTCAACGGCCGCCCCGAGTACGTGACCGCCGCTTGCGAAGCCAGCCTGCGGCGGCTGCGCATACCGGTAATCGACCTCTATTACCAGCACCGCGTCGACCCGGCCGTGCCAATCGAAGAGACCATCGGCGCCATGGCCCGCCTGGTGGAGCAGGGCAAGGTGCGCTACCTGGGGCTCTCCGAAGCCGGCGCGCCCACCATCCGCCGCGCCCACGCCGTCCACCCGATCACGGCATTACAGACCGAATATTCCTTATGGACGCGCGACCCCGAGGACGGCATCCTGGCTACCTGCCGGGAACTGGGCATCGGTTTCGTCCCCTACAGCCCCCTCGGCCGCGGCTTTCTCACCGGCCGCTTTCAGAAGCCGGACGATATCGCTTCCCCCAAAGACTTTCGGAAAAACCACCCCCGGTTCCAGGCTCAGGCCATGGAGCAGAACCTGCGCATTGTGCGGGGCGTGGAACAACTCGCGGCCGCCAAGGGCTGCACGCCGGCGCAACTGGCGCTGGCCTGGGTACTGGCGCAAGGAGAAGATCTCGTCCCCATCCCCGGCACCAAGCGGCGCAAATATCTGGACGAGAACCTCGCCGCCGGCCAAGTCCGCCTCTCTGCCGATGACCTCAATCGTCTCGACGCGATCGCTCCGCGCGGCATCACCGCCGGCCTGCGCTATCCCGAACAGCACATGCGCGCCATAGGGATTTAGGCGGCATCGCCCGCCTAACGTCACCCGAGCAGGTAGATCAGCAGCATGAGGCCGATCCACATGACATCGAGAAAGTGCCAGAAAATGGCGCTCACGTCGATGCCCGTCCGTTTGGCGGGGCCCAGGCGAAAGCGGATGGCTTGCACGTCGACGTAGACGAGGGCCGCGAGGGCGAAGATGACGTGGGCGGCGTGGGCGGCGGTCAACATGTAGAAGAACGACACACTGGGGGTGGAGGCCATATAGAAACCTTCATTCGCCAATTGGCGCCAGGCAAGGGTTTGGCCCAGAAGGAAAAGGGCGCCGAGGACGGTGGCGCCGGTCCACCAGCGGTTAAAGGCGGTACGGTCGCGCTGTTTCAGGTGGCGGCGGGCCATTTCGACGCAACCGCTCGAAACCAGAAGGATAAACGTATTGGCGAAGAGGATTTTCGGCTTGGGCGCGCTCACCCAATCGCTGGCGATGCTGCGGCGCATGAGGAAGGCTGCAATGAAGGAGAGGAAAACCACCGTGCTCGAGACGAGCAGAAGGTACAAACCGAAAATCGAGGCTTGGCGGGAGACTCCAGGAGGGCCGGAGAGATCTTCCTCCGGTCCCCAGCCCGATTCAGAAGTAGATTGGCGATTCGTTACGATACCGGCGGCAAGGGCAGCCCGGCCTTGGCAAGCGAACGCTGGAGCATACTAATGGCGTGAAGTTCGGGGACGTTGCGGCTGATCGAAATTTCCGAAAGCAGCATATGCCGCGCCCGGTCGAGCATTTTCTTTTCTCTAAAAGATAGCGGCTTTTCCGTCTGAATGCGGACCAGGCTTTTGAAAACCTCGGCCACTTTCAAAAGGTCGCCACTCAACATCTTATCAGAGTTTTCCTTGAAGCGGGCTTTCCAGTCGGAATTGATATTGCAGGGGCCGTTGGCCACATAAGAAAGGACGCGGGAAATCTCGCGATCCTTGGTTACGCGCCGCAAGCCGATGTTTGCCGCGTTCGAGAACGGCACCATTACCGTAACGCTATTGGAGCCGAAACGCAACAGATAAAATTTCTCGTAAGCAGCGCCGAAAGAACGGCTGCTGATGTTTTCGATGGTCCCAACTCCTTGGTTGGGATACACGACCTTGTCGCCGATTTGGAAGGTCATACGGGGTCCCCCACTAACCACCGCGATACGGTTACAACTGCCAGATTGTGAACGACTATTGAATAGTACGCTTCAAGACGGCTTATGTCAAGGGGGCATGGAAGCGAAAAGGGCCATTTGGCAGGGGTTTTCGCATTTTCGGTAACAAATCTGGGCAAGTCGGATTGGAGCGCGAGAGCTCGGATGGATACTACGCAACAAGGTGTACACCTTGTTCAGGTGGTGTGGAAATCCCGAAGATTTTGAGTGGCATGCGCAGATCTGGGAGGATTAGGATAGCGCAACCGTACCATAACCGGAGTTTATAGGCTCCCGGGTTTACCTGCGTCCGGCAGGAACGGTTACGTTCACACGTTCGGAGAGGAACATGGTGCGCAAAGAAACGCCGGGGCGGCAGCTCCCTCCGCGACGAACGCGCCGCCACCCCGAGACGAAATAGATCGGCGGTCAGCCCGCCTTCCTGAGCTTTTCCTCCTCGACCGGCGTTGCCTCATGTTCGATCTCGATTTGCTGAACTTGGGGTCGGATACCGCCAGATGAATCAACTGCGCGTGTTCTTCGTGCAAGGTGACCTGCTGTTCCACCGGCCTCTCGGTGGCGAAGCGCCGGATGCGGGCAGTCCCCTCCTGCACGAGCCGTTTGCCGACCACCAGTTGTTCCTCAGCCAGGCGCATCTATTCCTCCTTAGCCATGGGAGTGACTACGGCGGGCTTAGTAGGGGTGACGCCTGCAGTCGTAATTCAATCCGTGTTCCGCAGCGCGATTTTCCACATCCACCACATTGTGCGCGTTCAGAATGCCCATGGCGCGCGGGACGTCCGACTCCGGCAGGCGAACGGACAGTACACATCCTCCCGCCTCGACTGTGCGGCCATAAACGGTGGCTTCACGCTCGCCGATCTCTTTACCGAACAGCCGATGCCAGTCCCGGCTCCCGGAGCGTGTTTCCGGAGGGCAGAGTATTCTTACCGACAATACTGATTTCGCCAGACTGGAAAACCCGCTGCTTCCAGGTTGTGTCTGGATTTACTTTTGCGTAGCCAGAAGCGCAATCCGCCGGTTCTTCTGGCGGCCTTCCGGAGTGGAGTTGTCCGCAATGGGATGCTGATCCCCAAAACCTTGTGCTTCGAGACGATCCGGGGAAATTCCCATGTCAATTAATTAACTGCTGTCTGACAGTGTCGGCGCGCTGCTGGGACAAATTCAAATTTGCGGCCGGATTTCCGGTGTTATCGGTGTAGCCGCCGATTTTGACGTGTACCTTCGGATAGGCCTTCATGATAGCGGCAACGTTTCCCAGCTGCTCCTGGGAATTGGGCGCGAGGGTCGTCGAATTCGTGTCAAAGCGCAAGCGGTCGAACTGAAACCACGTAGTGTTATCGACGGGTTTGGATGGATCCTCGATGAAGCGCAAAAGACGGTCCCCCACGCCGCCTGGCGGAATGTGCAGGTTGACATTTCCAGGCAATTCGCGCGACGCAGAGCCGGTGGACGGATTGGGCCCCGGCTGAATGGGCACGGGTTGGTTAGGCGCCGGCTGCGTCCCCGCCGTCTGGCTGGGTGCGGTCTGGTTGGGCGCAGGCTGCGTTGCCGCAGGCGGGTTGGGCGGCAAGTACGCCGTTCTCCGATGCGCTCCCCGGGTAGCGAGCCACGAGAACACACCGGCCAGTATCGCCAGCGCGATGAGCACGAACGGCCAGCGAGGCGTTCCACGCTCTCGCATAATGCCGGAAGCTACAGGAGGAACCGTGGACCGATCGAGCGGAGCTGTTGTTCTCTGCGCCCCCGCCCCAATGACACTCTCGATTCCGCGCGGCATATTGCCCCGAACGCCTTCCGCCTCACTGGTTATGAAGCTTGACAGCCGCGAGGCATCCATCCCGCCTTCGCGGACATGCTTGCCGAGCATCCCGAGGAGGAGGGGGCGCCCACGGCCATTAAGCCCGATGCGCTGGCAGGACTGTTGATCAGGCCGAACAGTTGCCGGACAAATCCGGATTGCCCGATCTTCCCCCGCATCGCCAGGAGCATTGCGCCGATACTGGTTTCGAAACCGCGGATAGACGACGATTCCGATTCACCGAATTTGGAGGCAAAAGGGCTCGCAACTTGCGATTTAAACACTTCTGTAAGGCCATTTACGAGAACGCTCGACATGGTAATTCCTTTCTTAGGGACCCACATATTGAGGCAGGTCCGGCTAATTTCGCCGGGGCGCCGGCTAGGGGAACAACGCGCCGGCTTTCCTCGTTCGCTTGATTGGCGGCGTTTGCTTTTGGTGCACAAAGGCCTTCTCTGATCGCACCGGAAGACATTGCTACCACAAACCGCCCGCCACAAACGAATTGTGGAAGCGATGCGAGTCGCGAGTATCGGCCGTGAGTAGCGTAAAGACAAGTAGTGAGAAAACGAGCGAGACAGGACGGCCAAGGATCCGCGGCGCGTGCTACTTTTTTCAGGTTTGTGCCAAGGTCAGACTCATAATTTCCCGCCGGGGTTCCGCCTTCGGAATTCGGCTGACCTGAGCCGGCGCATTCTTCGTGCAGTTTGGGGAGTGCATCGAGGTGCACCCCCAAGGTGCACGAATATGCCTGACCCGGCGCGATCATCCGACACGCCGGATTCCCGGCTGCTCCTCCGTGCCAAACTGCTGCGGCCTGCTGATTGTGTGCTGGCTTCGCTCGTACCAGGACTGGGTGATCTCGGTCGCCACGCCCCGGCCTCCCAATCCGAACGCCAAGCCTAGCGCCAGGCAAGCGGCCGCGACCAGGCCGATGTACAGCGTATTGACCACCACGGCGGCCACGTGAATCTGATCGAGGGCGGCAATCACGGCCAGCGCGATCACTCCGTATTCGACCATTCTGCTCACCAGCGCGCTATCCGCTCTGCCTTCGCCCATGGCCCGGCGTACGATACCCGCCAGAAACCGCCCCAGCAGCACTCCGATCAGCACCAGCGCCACAGCCACGATGACTCTGGGGATGAACAGCACGATCGAGTTCAGCAGCGACGTAATCTGGGGCATGTCCAGAAGGTTTGCCGCCCCCACAACGAACAGCAGGAACACGAACCACTTCACCAGCTCGCCGAGAAGCCTGGAGCCTGGCCATCTGGTGCCGGTGAGGCGGTGGCCGGTATTCATCCCCTCCATGTGCCGGTCAAATCCGGCCGACCTAAGGCCCTTCTGAGTCAGCCTGCCCAGGACGACTGCGACGATCCATCCCAGGATTAACAACAATATTGCGCCAATCAGCGTCGGCAAGAAATGAAAAAATGAGTTTGCGGACGCCATCAGCGTATTCCCCGTAGCTTGCATTGTTCCTCCCTGTGAAGAACGGCTGAGCGCCGTCCCACCCGCATTTTTTCTGCGTGCCTCTTTCTTGTGCATGCCTGGCTCCAAAGGAAGCTGCCGTGGACAAAGCCGCCCGATCGGATATTGCGATTGAGCGCGATCTCGCGATTTGGCGCGCGGGGACTGGGAAGTATTTCGCGCCGTGAAAAGACGAGCAGGGCAGTAATTTCAATTCGTGCGTAGGGAAGGGGGTGTGCCTGGCCTCATGGATCTTGGAGTTTGCGAGAATTCGCGCGTCCGGCGGCGTGTTGGATTTATACTTTTGCGCTGCGGGGTACGGAATCTTGCGAGCGAATGCCAGGCGCGCACATGCGCTTACTGGAAAAGCAGGGGCGCGAATTCGTTCAGATAATTGCGCCAATTCGTCCAGGTATGGGCGCCGGCGCTTTCCTGGAACACGGGGTGGAAGCCGAATTTTTCAAACAGCGCGACGGTCGAACGGGTATTGCCGATCAGGGGGTCGTCCAATCCGGTGGAGAACCAGAAGACTTTGAGGCCTTTTTTGAGCGCGGCATTTTCGAGTTGGGCGCGGTTTTGATTTTCCCAGGCGGGGTCGGGCGCGGGATCGCCGCCGGAATTGCTCGAGACATCGCCGCGGCGGACCGGAAACGTGCCCAAAAGGCCGGAGCTGAAGACGCCGATATAAGCGAACTTATCGAGATTCGCGATGCCGATGATGAGCGCGTGGTTGCCGCCCATGGACAGGCCGGCAATGGCGCGGTGCGCGCGATCGGTATAGACGCGGTAGCGGATTTCGGCCATGGGCATGATGTCGTTTTCGAAATCGCGCACGAAATCGTCGTTGAAATCGACGGTGCGCGCGCCGGCGGGGCGGTTCCGAAACGGATCGCGGGCGGTGTGTCCGGCGGGCATAATGACGACCATGGGCTTGGCGCGGCGGCCCGCAAGCAGGTTGTCTAAAATGAAGCCCGCGCGGCCGACCGAGGTCCAGGAATCGTCGCTATCGCCCGCGCCATGCAGCAGGTAGAAGATGGGATATTTCTGGGTGCTGGTTTCGTAGCCGGGCGGCAGATAGACGTGCAGGCGGCGGAATTTGTGAAGGGTTTTAGAGTAATAGGTAACCACGGACACGGCGCCGTGAGGCACGTCCTGGGTATCCATAAAGGCCGCGCCGGGAACGTAGACGAGGCTCCAGGCAGTGTCGTTCGATTCGCTGAGGGACGGGTTGCGGGGGTCGAGAACGGTGACTCCATCCACCTGGAAAGTGTAACGGTAAGCGCCGGGATCGACTGGGCCGAAGATGAGTTCCCAAATGCCCTGTTCGTTCTTCGTCATCTGCGAGTGCTGAGAGAGCCCGGGAAGATCGGTGCCGAAAACACGAACGTCGCGCGCGTTGGGAGCGCGGAGGCGGAAGGCGATCCGGTGGTCCGGCATCACCTCGGGGGAAGAATAGGGAGGCGGAGGCGGGGGCGGCGGTTGGGATAGCCCCAGGGCCGAAAAGCAGAGCGCCACGGCCAGTTTGCTCCACGGGCGAACTTGCATGACCTTGCCTATTTCCAGCATTGTATTTCGACTGCCGGCGAGGAAGCGTCGGGCCCCGATTGATAAGGGACGTTATTGGCCTCGAGAAAACCTGCCACGACGGCCGCGGGAATTTCCGTTTCCCCGAGTTTTACGGCGCTACTTCCCAGCGTAGCGAAAGACGAGGGCTTCTGATCGGAGTGCAAGAGGGCGAGGCCGTTGGTTTTGTCGGAGAAGGCGAGCTGCGATTTGCCGCCGCCGGCGAGACGCAACTCGGTGCAGCCTTCAACTGCGCTCCAAGCGGCCAGCACATCGCCGGAGGAATTCACGAACAGTCCCGGGGAGGTCACGGAAGGCGGACGGGATCCCGCCTGGGAGACAATGCGCATCGGTTCCACGCTCACGAGTTTGATGGGGAACAGCGGTTTATCGTTGCTGTCGCGGACGACATTGGCGATCTTGCGGGCGACTTCCTGGCCATCGACCACCTGGCCGAAGATGGTGTGTTTGCCGTTCAGCCAGGGAGTGGGAGCTTCGGTGATAAAGAACTGGCAATCGCCGGTGTTGGGGCCTTTATTGGCCATGGCGAGGCGGCCGGGCCGGTCGAAGCGCAGCGAGCCGATTTCATCGGGCAGCGTGAAGCCGCAGTTCCAGGCGCCGGTGCCGGTGGGATCGCCCGTCTGGATCATGAAATCGGGAATCACGCGGTGAAAGAGGAGATTATCGTAGAGCGGGCGGGTGACGGGCTTGCGGGTTTTGGGATCGAGCCACTGGCGAGTGCCGCGAGCGAGGGCGATGAAGTTGCGGACGGTGATGGGCGCCTCTTTATCGTAGAGTTCGGCGACGATTGTGCCCATCGAGGTTTGGATCACGGCGTAGAGGCCCGGCTCGAGTTTGGAAGTATCCACCTTCGGCGGCTGCTTCTGGGCGAAGGCCGCGGCGGCGATCAGCAGGAAACCTGGGAGGGCGCGCATACTTTTCGAGTGTAGCTCGCGCCCCGGCGGGAACGTGGGTGTTTGCACGTACGGCCGGGCCGGCGTGTGGAACCGAACCGAGATGCACGCCGCTCAGTGACAAACTAGGGACAGCGCGATGCGGGAAAAGCCCCGGAAAACCTCTCCGGTGGAAAGCGGCGGGCAGTTTCTGTTCGCCACCGGGATCGAAAACAGCTATCCCGTGATCGAGGGCAAGTGCGGCGGGAAGGTTCGGAGGGACGAACTGGAGAGCACTCACTTTTACCGGCACTGGCGCGAGGATTTCGCTTTGCTGGGCGAACTGGGGCTGGAGTACCTGCGCTATGGACCGCAGTATTACCGGGCGAATCCGGCGCACGGCCGCTACGACTGGGAATTCGCCGACAAGACATTCGAGCATCTGCGGAGGTTGGGAATTGTTCCGATTGCCGACCTGTGCCATTTCGGCGTGCCGGATTGGATTGGCGATTTCCAGAATCCGGATTTTCCGGAGCTATTTGCGGAATACGCGCGCGAGTTTGCGCGGCGGTATTCGTGGGTGACCTTCTTTACGCCGGTGAACGAGATTTTGGTGTGCGCCGGCTTTTCGGCCAGGCTGGGGTGGTGGAACGAGCGGCTGAAGAGCGAGAAAGCGTTTGTGACGGCGCTGAAGCACATGTGCCGGGCGAACCTGCGGGGCGAAGAAGAGATTCTCAAAGTGCAACCTGGCGCGATATTCGTGCAAAGCGAAGCGACATCCTGTTACCACGAGCGCAGCCCTTGGGCGCGCGAGCGGGCGCGGCATGAGAACGAGAGAAGATTTCTTTCGCTCGACCGCAGTTACGGCCACCGGGTGAATTGGGAAGCATACGAATACCTGATGGACAACGGCCTCGGGCGGGAGGAGTACCACTGGTTTCTGGAACACGGTGAACGGATGCGGCCTCACTGCATTATGGGCAGCGATTACTACGAGGGAAACGAGCACTGGGTGCCTCCCGAGGGGCCGATGGAAACCGCGGGAGCCGTGTTCGGTTACGCGATTCTGGCGCGGCACTACTTCGAGCGGTATCACCTGCCGGTGATGCTGACCGAGACCAACAACATGAACGCGGAGGAGGCGCCGGACTGGCTGCATCATTTATGGGCGTGCGTCCAGGAACTGCGGCCAGTGGCGATTCCGGTAATGGGGTTTACCTGGCACAGCCTGCTCGACCAGGTGGATTGGGATACATCGCCGCAAGAGGACAATGGGCGGCAGAACCCGGTGGGCCTTTACGATCTGGAGCGGCGGCCGCGGCCGGTGCGGCAGGCCTACAAGGACCTGATCGCCGAATGGCGGGGCCAGATGCCCATGGAAGTGCATTACGGAGGCCACGGCTTTGCTTGATTTCGAGTGGGCCTGATCTACAGCGGGCCTGAAGACAACACGGAGGAATGGAAATGCCGGAACCAGTAAGCATGAGAGAGGCGGGCGGCTTGCCGGCCGAAGAACGCCTGACACGGGCGACAGTGGCGATTGCGCACACCAGCGAGAAGCACCGTTCCTACGAGACGATTTATGCCCTGGCCGAGCGGGCGCTGAATCACCTGGGCGGCATGCGGGAGTTCGTCAAACCGGGCCAGACGGTGCTCATTAAGCCGAACGTGACCGTCTTTTATACAGCCGAAGAGGGCTGCACGACGGATCCCTACCTGGTCGCGGCGGTAGCACGCATGGCGAAAGAGGCGGGAGCGGCCCGCGTCATGGTGGGGGAATCGAGCGGCGGTACCTTCAATTCCATCCGGAACATGAAAACGGTGGGCATCGCGGCGGCGGCGGAACACGAAGGCGCGGAACTGGTGGACCTGGGCAGCGAACATACCCCCAACCGCCGGCTCGGAATCGAGTATGGCAAGGTGCTGCGCGAGGCGATCCTGCCGGCGCCGCTGCTGGATGCGGACGTGATCATCGACATGCCCAAGGCCAAGAACCACGAGCACACCAAGATTACCGGCGCGCTGAAGAATTGGGTGGGCGTGGTGAACCAGCAATGGCGTCAGCAAAACCACGGCTGGAAAGACACGGCGGCCCGCTTCATGGACATCATGACCGTGGCGCGGCCGCATTTGTGCGTGGCGGATGCGATTATCTGCGGCGAAGGCGACGGGCCGATTGCCAACCTGCCGCATTGGGCGGGATGCGTGATCGCCTCGACCGATCCGGTGGCTACCGACGTAACCATCGCGCGCTTGCTGGGGCACGACATCCTGAATTCGGATTACATCAACGAGGCTGCCGAGCGCGGAATCGGCGTCAAAGACCGCATCGATTACGTGGGCGACCCCTTAGAGATCGCTTCCTTCCAGGCCTGGCACAACCACGCGGATTTCAGTTATTTCCCGGTCAACTTCCTGGTGGGGAACGGGGTGACAATGGAAGGCACGGTGGGGCACGTCAAGAGCGCGCTCGATAGCATGGTGCGGCGGGGCGAATTGAACGAAGTGATTTGGCTGAATGGCACGCCGACCATCATGATCGGCGAAATCGACGACCCGCATTTCGAGGAGCACCTGCGGCAGGGGCCGTACCTGGTGTTCGACGATGCGGCTAAGCCGCAGTACAAAAACGACCCGCGCGTGTTTTTCGTGCCCGGCCATCCGGTGCTGCGCACGGCCATGCCGAGCTTGATGGTGGGGTTAAGCGCGCGTATTCCGGGCAACGCAATTCTGCAATGGCAGCAATTCCAGCGGTGGGGAATGTCGAATATGAAATACGGCACCCCGGCGCGAAGAGCGCTCACTGTGGCGCAGACCGTGGCCGCCGCGGCGGCACTGGCCGGCGCGGGGGTGCTGCTGGCGAACGGCGCGCGGAAATTCGCGCGCTGGCTGTTTTGGGCGGACTAACCCAACTCCGCCGCGGACCGAAATGCAGGGGCCTACACCGAAGCCCCGTCGCCGATCACCGTCGCCCATTTGCGCACGCGCCAGGATTTGACCAGGCCGTTGCGGACGTATGGGTCGGAATTGGCAAAGGCTTCGGCGGGCTCCGGGGCGCGGAAGATGAGCACGGCGCCATCGGGGGGTTCGGCCAGAGCGCCGGCCATGACCAGTTCGCCGCGATCGTGGGCGGCGCGGATCAGATTGAGATGTTCCTGGCGGAGAGGGGCGCGGCGGGCGATGTAATCGTCGGCTACTTCATAGAACAGGATGTAGAGCATCACCTCGTTGTATCAAAACGCCCGGCCCGGATAA
This sequence comes from Bryobacteraceae bacterium, assembly GCA_035294665.1. Taxonomy (GTDB): domain Bacteria; phylum Acidobacteriota; class Terriglobia; order Bryobacterales; family Bryobacteraceae; genus PSRJ01. The sequence goes on from DATGKM010000080.1 coordinate 23,810, forward strand.
CGCGACCATCAATCGGTCCAAAGTTGCACCGGCTGGCTGGAAACCGGCGCGGCTGCGCCTGGGACAAGGACCTGTATCGCCACCATCGGGCCTCCATTGCCCGGCACCGGCGAACAGTCGTTTGGCGGAGTTGGCGGCGGCGGGGACGGCACCGCGACATCGATCTGGCTGAGACCTTCGACTTCCAGGGGAGCGGGACCCGCGTAGAGCGGATTGACGGTCACGGATTCGGAACTCATCCTCAGCGAGCACTGGGTCTGCCAGGTGAAGACCACTTGAACCTGGAAAGCTGGAGCGGGCGGCGCGGCCTGGCTGACGGCGCCATCCGGCGTGGCTGGAGAGGTGGCCCCCAACCCGGTCAGGTAGAGCGAAACCACAGTTCCGGCGGGCGCCGCGTTCTGTGAGGTGTTGACGGTTCCATCCTGATTGTATGCCGCGGGTTGGTTGCCGGACAACAAAAAGACGTCCGGCGACGCCGGCTGGACTGGCAAATTCAGGCAATTGGTGGCGGCGTTGTTGACAACCGCGCAAATGTGCGTAGTGGTTTTGCCCTGAAGCGCGCCGGGCGTCACCAGGTTGATTTGGCCTCCGCCGGCATACAGTAGCGGCGCGGCGATGCCGTCGAAAGTGACTTGGGCGCCGCCAAGCTGGAAGGGATACAAGCCGTTCGAATCGGGCTCTCCGGAAAGGGGGGCAGTGGGGCCAATTCCATACCCGAAGAGGCTGATGAGCTGGTTGGGAGCGATGGGCGCATTCGAAAACGAGGCGCCGCTGCCGGCACAGCTCACGACGACTTCCGAATTAGCCGGCCCGAGCCCGACGATCCCCACCGTCGTGCTGGCGGCCACCAGCAACGAAGCGCCTTTGGAATCGAAGTAGAGCGGCGTTCCGGCCAGGATACCGGAGGAGGTGTTGACAAAGGTCGATTGCAGGATCGCGCCGTTGTTGTCCAGCCGGGCAAGGAAAACATTCGACCCGGCCCGGCACACCGCCGTAGGATGGACTGCCGGCAGGTTAACGTTATTAGTCTGACCCCACAAGTAACTGATCCCCGCGCTATCTACGGCCAAGCCGTAAACAGTGGCCGGAAGAAAAAGTTGGGTATCGAATACATCCGCCGAAAGGTCCGCCTGGAAGCGGCGCAGGAGCAAATTCGCCGATGTCTGGCCAGGTGTTATGGGCACGGCAATCTCCGGTTCGCCAGCGGGATCTAAGGCCAGGCCAAGAAGCTGATCGTATTCGAGGGCTGTGGTGGCGATGACTGTTCCGGAGGGGCCGAGCTTCACCATACCGTTCGGCTGCGCCACGAAAAGGTCGCCCTGGCCATCGAGAGCCGCGTACGGGTACACATTCGAGACAACAGCCAGGCCCGTGTGGGTCAGGTAGACCGCGGCCGTTCCATCGGCACTGATCTTCTGGACACAGGTGTCGGTGGAGGCGCTCGCGCAGTTGCCTGCGATGTAGGCGGCGCCGGTCGAATCCACCGCCAGCGGGGGAAAAGGCGCGTTCAGGAAGGAAACGTCGACGAACGTGCAGAAAAGGGGATGGCCGTCCGTGGCGCTGAGAGCGCAAACAAACGAAGCCGGACCATCCGGCGGGCTTGGTTCGTAGGCGCCGGGAGTGGTGGCAAACCCCATACCGCCCGGATAGGAAAATCCGGCAATGTATGCGTTGCCCGTCGCGCCGGTAATCAGCGCATCCACCACGCTGACGCCGCCGATCTGAACCGAAAAAACGGGATTCCCCGCCGGGTTGGTTTTCGTGACGCAAAAGCTTTCCTGGGTAGCATTGCCTAGTTGCAGAGTGGGGGCCGCGCAGGCGGGGAAGCCGCCGGCGTAGACGCTGCCATCCGGCGCCAGCGCGATTACGGAAAGGTCTTGCGAATTGATGCCCGCATTTCGCGAACTCACAACCCCCCAGGCGGAGGTACTTCCAAACGAGACCGGCGCGACGGCCAGCACCAGGAACTGTGTCCAAACGACTCTGAAACTGCGGCCGAACGATACCCGGCCGCGACCAGCGCCGGTTATTTTCATCAGGTTGGCTCCCGCGCCGGTTTGGGTAGAGCACTTGGAGGGCCTTCGGGCCTGCGCGCGGCGATCACGCGGGGAATCCCGGCGAGATCGGGGGCGATTTCGACGTCCTCCCAATTGGCCAATAAGGCCGCCACGTGCTCGCGGCTGCCGAAGCCCAGCTCGAAAACCAGCCAGCCGCCAGGCCGCAGCACGCGCGGGGCATCGGCCACGATGCGGTCGTAGGCGTCGAAGCCGGTCTCGCCGGCAAACAACGCGACCTGCGGCTCCCAGTCGCGGACTTCGCGCTGCAGGCCCTCGCGCTCGGTGAAAGGGACGTATGGGGGATTCGAAACGATCAGGTCCATGCTCGCGCCGGCAATGGGGGACAGGAAATCGCCAACAATGATAGCGGCTTTCGATTCGAGCCGTCGGGCGTTTTGGCGGGCCACCGCGGCAGCGGCGGGGGAAATTTCGGTGGCCCAGGTTTCGGCTCCGGTTTCGAGTTCGAGGGTGATGGCCAGGGCCCCCGAACCGGCGCCGGCGTCCAGAATGCGTTGCGCGCCGCGAGCCACCTTAAGGGCCATTTCGACTACATGCTCCGTCTCGGGGCGCGGAATCAGGACATCGGGCGTGACATGGAATTCGCGGCCGTAGAATTCGGCGCGGCGGGTAATGTACTGGGTGGGTTTGCCGCGCAGGCGCTCGTGCAGATAGCGTCCGTAGTGCAGCCACTCCACTTCCCGCAGTTCCTGCTCGGGATGAGCAAACAGGTAGGGGCGCTCGCGATGCAAGGCATGGGAGAGCAGCACCTCGGCCGTGAGGCGCGGCGCCGGGACGTGGGCGTCCTCGAGCAGGCGCGTGCCCTGCAACAGGGCAGTCTGCAAGGTCATGGCGCGGGCCGATCCGCCAGCAGGCGTTCGTAAACGCCGCGGGCCGCGCGTTGCGCCGCGATTTTTTTGGTGCGTCCCTCGGCCTGGCCGGTCAACTCGGGGCCGACCGAGACCTCCACGGTAAAGGTCTTGGAGTGCTGCGGGCCGCGCTCGCGCACGATCGCATAGCGAGGCACCGGCAGCTTGCGAGCCTGCGCCAATTCCTGCAGGGCGCTTTTGAAATTAGTGATAGCGGGTTGGATATCGGTATCGGTTTCGCGGTCGCCTTCGAAGTGCGCGTCCAGAATTTGGCCGGTCACGAAGCGGCGCGCGGGTTCGATGCCGCCATCCTGGTAAATGGCCGCCAGCACGGCTTCCAGCGCGTCCACCAGCAGGGTTTTCTTGGCGCGGCCGCCGCTCATTTCTTCGCTGCGGCCGAGTTCGAGATAAGCGCCGAGGTCCAGACGGCGCGCCACGCCGTACAGGTGCGCGGCGCTTACCAGGTGCGCCTTAAGGGCCGAAAGTTCGCCCTCGCGGCGGTCAGGGAAGCGCTGCACCAGCGCATCGGCCACCAGGAAACCGAGAATGGCGTCACCCAGAAACTCGAGCTGCTGGTTATCGTAGACCGGCTCCTCCGGAGCGGCGCGCACCTCATGCGCGTGCGAACTATGGATAAGGGCGCGGCGCAACGTCTCCGGATTCGAAAAGCGGTGGCCGATTGCCACTTCGAGCGATGCCGGATCAGCCCGCATGGCCCGCCCGGACCTTACTGCTTGGATTGCGAATTGATCTGCGCCTGCGGCGGCGCGTTATTCTGTCCGGCCGATTGATCCTTCTTCTTGTTGGCAACCACGGCGCTCGCCCGGATCGCTTGCGCGACCGACTTGATCTGGGATGGAGTCTGCGCCTCGTTCATGACCTTCTCCGCCATTTTTATAGCTTCGTCGTTCTGCCCGGCATTCTGGTAAGCGGAAGCCAGGCGCACTTCGTAGGCCGGCTGCACGTGCGCGGCGCCATCCACGGCCAGCTTGAATTCGGCGATCGCCTTGTCGTACTGCTTGCGGTCCAGCGCTGCCATGCCCAGGGCATCGTGGCCTTCAGCCACCATATCCTTCTTGATCTCCGCCCACTGCTGGTCCTGGAGCTGGGGATTGGGCTTTTCGGCGGAACCAACGGCGGCGATGGCCTGGTTCGCGTATTTTTCGGCTTTGGCCAGCTTGTCGTCGCGGTCCAGATCGTGTTCTTTGGTGGTTTGAATCATCACTTCGGCCATCATCAGCCCGGCCTGGTAGTTATTGGCATTGGCGGCCAACGCGCGCTCGCCGAAAATTTGGGCTTTTTCCTTATCGCCCTTCTGCAAGTAGGCCTGCGCCTCAAGGAACAGAATGGTGTCCTTGAAGGAGGTGTCCTTGAATTTCGAAAGACAGTCTTCGGCGGCCGTGATGACGCCATCGGGATTGTTCTGCTGTTGGGCGGTCATGACGGCCTGAATGGCTTTGGCCTCATTCGGGGAAACCTTCGGCCCCTTTTGGGCCAGCAGGGTGGCGGTGGCGAGGCCGGTAACCATTGCGGTCGAAATCCAGCGGTTCATTCGGTAGACTCCTTTATCTCGGTTTTGAAATCTCTGCGCATTTGGCCGGAAACGGGCCAGCGGGCTGCGCATCGCCCGGGGGCGTTTTCGCAAGCGCGCCGCAAGCCGCCTCGAGCGCGCCGGGGGAAGCTCCCTCCACCTGCAATGCATCCCGAAAATATTCATTTGCCCGATCGGCTTCGCGTTCGGCGAGCGACAGGCGTCCCAGATACACCAGCGTCCAGGCTTTCACCTGGGGCTCCGGCGCCTGTTCGAGCGTCTTCTGAAAAAGCTGCGTGGCCGTCTCCGGGTCGTTACTCAAAGCGGCAATCCGCGCCAAACCGTAATAGGCCGTGGCGTGCATTGGCCTATCGTCGGTTTGCTGCAACACGGCCAGGTACAGGCTTTTCGCTTTCTCCAGGTCGCGGGCGGTGTAGGCGTGCTCCGCATCGTCCAGGGTCTTGGCGGCCCCTGTGAGTGGGGGCTCGGGCGCTCGCTCCGCCGGGGCGGCACGCACCATGTGCACGGCTGGCTCTTTGTCGAATTCGACCTGCGACAGGCGTTGGTATTCGGTTTGCAAGTCGATGGCGGACACCATCTCCGGATAATAAAACACCATGGCCTGCTCCTGCTTTTCGTAGAGCGGTAGATGCTCGGAAAAGTAGGGCGCCAGAATCAGCCCCTGGCGCAGCGCCGCTTGCACCTGGGCAGGGCGGCGGTCGAGCCGGGCTTCGATAGCCGCGATCAGCGAATCGGTAGTCAGCAGCAGAATATCGTTCTTCACCGCCGGATCGAGCGCCGGGGCGCGCTGCGCATGATCCATCAGCGGCTGCTTCCGGCTCACCACGTCCCGGTTGCGCAAGGCTAGCGGATCGAGCAGGTAATGCAGATAGGCGTGGCGCACGTCGGAGATCCGCGGCTCCGGGGAAGGCGTAATCACGATGGTGTAGCCGGTATCGTAGCTGCGGGTCTGGATCTGGTTCGGAGGAGCCAGCAGTTCGAGGTAAATCTGAAAGCGCCGCCCTTTGAATCCCGAGGTCTGCTGGCGCAGGTACGAGTTCACTTGCAGAACGGCTTCGGAGACGCCCTGGTGATAGCGCTCCAGGGCCTTGTCGATTTCCGGCTGCGCCTGCTGCCACAATTCGGCGATGTGCGCTTCTTTATAGAAGACGGCGAGCAAAGGAGCCAGGTCCCGCATGCCGCGCACGTCCGGCGGCAGGTCCAGGTCGCGGGTCTTGACGGTAAATGCGGGGGGAGGACCGGCAAACAGGCCGAAGGAAACGTATTGGGCGAGTTCCGCGGCATCGTTCGATTTGCGGTGGCGCTCGTAGAAGGCTTTGATTTTGGGGAGAGAAGGAAGGTCGTGTTTGGCTACCGCCTCGCGCACCTGCGCGCGCAGCGGGGAGTTCATGGATGAGGTGAGATCGGCATTGTAGCCGGCGGCCTGGATAGCGGCCATGATCGTGAATAGCGTGGGGCTAGCATCCAGTTGCGAATCCGTGTTTTGCGCGCCGGCAGGGGAGGGGGCGGCAAGGGCGCAGATCAACAGGCCGGCGGCGGTGAGGGAAATTTGACAGGCGACCGCGCCTGTCCCACTGCGAAACACCCCATTAGTTTACCCTAGTCCCTCGCGCGGTAATCACCGGCGTCACGTGGTCGCCGGGATTGAGCGGCTTATCGGTGGGAAGGGCTACCAGATCGCCTTCCGCCAGACCCTCGGCGATTTGCACCTGGCTGATATTGGAAATGCCGGCCATCACCGGGCGGCGCTCAATCGCATCGCCGTTCAGGCGGTAAACGTAGGTGCCCTGCGCATCGCGATGCAGAGTTTCCTTGGGAATCACGATGGCGTTTTCCGCCACCGCCGAAAGGATGGAAGCATCCACGTTGGTCCCGGGCAACAGCTCGCGGCCCGGATTGGCGATGATGCAAATCACTTCGCCTACCTGGCGGGTACCCAGGGGCTGAATGGAACTGGGCATCCGTTCGACCGAGCCGTCCCACTGCTTGCCCGGAAGCGCGTCCCAGGTGATGCCGACCGGCCGCCCTTCGGCTACGCGGCCCAATTCCGGCTCATCCACGTAGAGGCGCACGCGGACCCGATCCAATTGTCCGACATTGGCGAGCAGATCCCCGGGAGTGACATAGGCGCCGGTGCGCACGGCCAGACCATAAACGGTGCCATCGAGCGGGGCGCGAACGACGCCTTGCGCGGCCCGTTCGCGCGCCAGGCGAAGGGCGGCCTCGGCATCCTGCACGCGGGCGCGCGCGGCGGTCAGATCGGTTTTGGCCACCAGCGCCTGGCGGCGGCGCTCCAGGCCCTGAATGGTGGCCTCCGTTTGCGCCACCTTCTGCCGTGCCGCCGCAGCCTCCTGGCGCGTCGCGGCCTGCTTTTCGGCCAGCCGGTCGAGCGAGGCGGCATCCTTACGGAATTGATCCAGATCGAGGCGCGCTTGCTGGAGACTGCTTTCAATCCCGGCCAATTCCGCGGGGGGGCCGCCGTTTTCGAGCGCGGCCAGATTGGCCCGAGCCTCGTCCAGACGAGCTTCCCCGGCTTGAATTTCCGCGGCCAGGGAAGGATCGGAGATGGCCGCCATGACTTCGCCTTTGCGTACGCTTTGCCCGTCGCGCACGGTCACCTTCGCCAGTATGCCGGCGCGTTCGGCCCGCACCGCCTGCCATTCGAAGGGCTCTACTTTCCCGTTTGTGAGTAAGGTGCTGGTTAATGTGGCGCGGGCTACGCGGACGACATCGATCCGCGGCCCGGAAGTACGGCGAAATACTCCCATGGCGGCCACTGCCGCCACCACGATCAGCAGGGCCAACCCCAGCTTCTTCAAAATGAAGGCTCCAAATCTCATTTTAACCGGTAGAGCAGCGGGAAGTTACAAGTTAGAGAAGCCGGAAGTTAGAAGTTAGCAGGGCCGAGCACGCGGGCCGCTCGCCAACCCGCTTCCTGGAAACGCTCGGCGTATGGGGTCACCACGATCTTATAGGTGGAGTCTTCAAGGGGCGCTTCCGGAGCCCGCCGGCGCTGCGGATACACTATCGCCAGGTACCGCAAAATGGTGTAAATATCGCCTTCCTGCGGCGTGCGGAAATGAATACCCTGCGAGCGGAACAGGATGCCGGTACCGCGATTTGAAAGCTCCCAGGCCAGAAAGGCGCAGCATTCCACGGCGGTTTCGAACCAGTCCTCCATCTCGGGCGGGATGTCACGGTCCAGGAAGATTTCCACGGTCTGTTCCTGCTCGCGGGCGAATTCGCGGATCTGCAGCGCGCCCACGTGCGCGGTGGCTTTCCAATCCACGTGACGCGCGCTTTCAAAGGCTTCGTACGGGCGAATGCGGTAAAAATCTTTTCCGAGGCCGCGATAGTGGGTTTCGATTTCGCCCGCGATGCCGGCCAGCATTTCCTCAAAGCCGGGGCGCGGATCGATCGAGGGGTATACGATGCTGTCGCGGCGCAGCGTCACCCGCGCCGATTTTTGTAGAAAGCCGAAAGGGAACGCAGTGGAAAACGCGAAGCTGTTCTGGCGGTAAGTGCCGCGTTTGGGAAAGCGCACGTCCACGGTGGCTTCGATGGCTGTTCGCGCCTTCACCAGCGGGAAATAAATAGCCGATTCGAGAACCGGGCCGCCGCTCGCGGGAATAGCTTCCACCCGAATGGAAAACGATGGGATGAGCCATTTCTCGTTGCGCACGATGAGGCGTCCCGGCGTTTTCCGCCCCGCGCAGACGTGCTCGGGCACCAGGAAATCGAGATCGAGCGCGGCCAGGCACAACCGGCTGATCATGCCCGAGACCAGCAAGGTGGCCATCATCGCGGCCAATATCAGAAACAGCAGGTTGTTCGCGGAGACCACCGCCCCCAGACCGGCCAGCAGCATCCCGAGCGTAAACAGCGCTCCGCCTTTGGTGATGCGATAGCGGTTAGGGCCCGACAGCAAGCGGCGCACGATCTGCCAGCGAATGCGCATACGTTGCTTCGATTGTAGCGGGGCAAAGCTGGCGGCCGCGCGCCGGCAATCGTGCGCAAGCAATCAGGTCACGCCGCCAGTCGCGTCGGGCCCGGGATAGCCTCTCCTCGCACGAGCACGGTTCCGGCACGGCCCATCCAGCCGCCGAAAATCGCGGTGATAAAGCCTAGCAACACTCCTCCCCAGATGCGGAGCGACAGGCTGGAGACGATGTTGGCGGTATTCTGCGCCACCGGGCCGGGGTTCGCTTCGACCTCGCTTACCGCCCGGTTGGCCTGCTGCGCTGTGTTCGCCAGCGGAGGCGGCGTTTGGGGTGCGTGGGCCATTGCCTCGGTCGTGATTGCCGCGGCGCTCAGCACGTTCACACCTTCCCGCAGCACCGACCAGGTCCCTACCGCGAGGATCAACACAGTCGCCAGGGTCGCCAAACCCCAGGTTGCCATCCCGTGAAGGATACCGGTCTCGCGCACCGCGCTTCCGGAAAGGCGGGCAGCGCTCCAGGCTCCCAGGAACATGGAAACCGCCGCTGTAAACAGATACCAGGCCGTCGTCCACGGTGGTATGCCCGCAAACGGATTCGGCGCGCGGTAATTGTACATGCCGAATCCGATGAACAGGCCAAACAGCGTCATCAGCATTTCTATGCCGAGCGCGATCATAACACCTGCCCAAATCGCGCCCCACGAAACCCGATTGGTAATCTCACTAAGGCGCGCACCCACGGGCGCCGGATAGCGGGCTGGCTCGCCAGCAATAATTTCGTCTGCCATATCAGACCTCCGGAGTCGGAGGTGCATGCCGGCTTCCAGTTCCCGGTCACAAACAGAACCCGCCAGGCGTTCCCGGTCGGACCGGCTGCGCATATAGGAAATCCACCACATCCGGAGTGGCGCCGGTGTCGCGATTGGGAGTGAAGTCACGGAACGCACGGTTGTGTTACAGTTCTGGGTGATATGGCATCGCGAAGTGTCAACAAAGTCATTCTGCTTGGCCACCTGGGCAAGGACGCGGAAACCAAGTTCACGCCGAGCGGCGTGTCCCGTTCCACCTTCACGATCGCCACCAACCGGCGCTGGAAGGACCAGCAGTCGGGCGAGTGGAAAGAGGAGACCGATTGGCACAACTGCGTGCTATGGCGGTCCGAAAACCTGGCCAACTATCTGACCAAGGGGAAGCAGGTCTACGTCGAAGGCCGCCTGCAAACCCGCAGTTGGGACGATAAGGACGGGCAGAAGCGCTATATGACGGAAGTGGTCTGCGACGACCTGGTTTTGCTGGGCGGGCGCGGCGACTCCGCCCCCGGCGACTACGCCCAGCCCGTTTCCATGCCGCGTTCCGCGCAGCAGCGCCCGCAGCCCGCGCCTTCCGCTGCCGCTCCGCCCGACGATTTCAGCCAGGGCATCACCGACGACGACGTGCCTTTTTAAATCGCCGCACCCGAATTTTACCGGCCATTAGACTGACTTTACGGTCGACACTGTCGCATTTCCAGTGAGAGTTCCGCCTGTCCGCACGACTATACTCGCAAGGAGGTACAAACTTGACCGGTCCTTTCCCCACCGGCGCCGGCACGGAGCAACCAGGCCAGGCGCCGCAGGACACCCAAATGGCCCCCCTCGATGGAGCCGCGCAGATCCTTCGAGAACAGTTCACCTACCTGCTGAAGCACAATGGCACCTGCGCGCCTGCCTGCAGCGACTGCATGCGCTTCCGCCGCATGGCCGAAGTTCTGCTCGAACCGTTTCGCAGCCAGATATACAGCCCTCAGCCGACCAGTTGACGCAGGGCATTCCAAAAGCGCCTGCTACAATAAGAAAGTTATGGGAATTCCGAACGTGAAGCGATTCCGGCCTTTCTGCCCGACCTGCAACGAGAATTTTACGTTGATGGCCGTGCTTCCCAAGGAAGCCAATGTGGATCAATACCTGGCTGACGCCGTGGCACGCCACGATCACAAGGCGTTCCAGGAAGCGAAACAATTGCACTTCAAGGTCCGCGTCGGCCAGCAGAAGCAGAAAAAGGCCAAGTAATTCCGGCCCCGGCTTTTTGGAGCCGGGGTCGCTCTCCTCTTTTTCTATACCCGACTGTTTACAACTGTGAACGGCGAGCCGCGGCTGATTGAACGCATCCGCCGGAAAGTTCCGCTCCGCGCGCAAGCCGGTCTGGTCCTCGGCATCGGTGACGATTGCGCCATTTTCCGCCCGCGTGGCTCTCGGGACGACCTGCTGTTCACTACCGATCTGCTCCTCGAAGACGTGCATTTCCGCCGCGAGACGCACGCCGCCGCGGAGGTTGGCTGGAAAACGCTGGCGCGCGGGCTCAGCGATGCCGCGGCCATGGGCGGCGAGCCGCGGTTCTGCCTGGTCTCGCTGGCCGTGGCGGAGTGGGCCGGACGCGATTGGATCGACGATTTCTATCGCGGCCTGTTGCGGCTGGCGGCGCGCACCGGAACCGCGTTAGCCGGCGGCGATTTAGCGCGCAACCAGCGGCTCGCCTGCGATATCGTGGTCTGCGCCGCGGTGCCGCGGGGCCGGGCGCTGCGGCGGGATGGGGCCCGAACAGGAGATGCGATTTATGTTTCCGGGCGTTTGGGCGGGTCGGCTCTCGGCCTGGCCGAAGGACCGCGGGGACCGCGAACGGCATGGAGGCGGCATGTGCACCCTGAGCCGCGGCTAGCCCTCGGGGCTTTTCTGCGCGAGCGGCTCCGCGCCACCGCGGCCATAGACCTGAGCGACGGGCTTGCGCTCGACCTGCACCGGCTCTGCCTGGCCTCCCAGGTGAGCGCCGCCATCGAAGCGCCCCCGCGCTTTCCAGGCGCAACCCCCGAGCAAGCCCTACATGGCGGCGAAGATTACGAACTCCTGTTTACCGTCCCGCCGCGCACGCGGGTTCCCGCCCGGTTTGGCTTGACGCCGCTTACCCGTATCGGCCGGATTGAGAAAGGCCGCGCCGGCAGCGTCTTTCTCGATGGCGCGCCGCTACCACCGCTGGGCTTTGATCATTTCCGCCCGTCGGGCTTCGATCATTCCGCCGTAGAATGAGAACTTGATCGTAACCGTCACGATGAATCCGGCGATCGACCGCATTCTCAGCGTCGACCGGCTGGCGTTTGAAGACCGCGCCTACATCAATTCCAGCCGGGAGTCGGCGGGAGGCCGGGGGATTAACGCCTCATGCGTCATTCATTCCTTCGGAGGGCAGACGCTCGCCGTCGCCACCTCCGGCGGCCCCACCGGCAAGCGCCTGGCGAAATACCTGGAAGAGTACGGTTTTCCGTTTTCGCTGGTGCCCATCCGCAACGAAATCCGCACCAACCTCACCGTCACGGATAAGCACGGCCTCACCGTGAACCTCAACGAGGCCGGACCGAAGCTGAGCGCCGCGGAAATCGCGCGCTTCGAGCGGGTGCTGCGCGGCGCGCTGGAGAATGCTTCCTGGCTGATGCTGTGCGGCAGCCTGCCTCCCGGCCCGGGCGGCGCGCCCCCGGCTTCGCTCTACGCGCGGCTGATTACGCTGGCGCGGAAGAAGAAAGTGCGCACCCTGTTGCACACCGGCGGCGAGGCGCTGAGCGAAGGCATTGAGGCCCGGCCAACCGTAGTCACCCCGAACCAGCACGAGGCCGAACGGCTGTTGGGCCGCATGCTGCTCACGCGCACCCATTTTTTCGAAGCGGCCGAGCGCATCCGCGGCATGGGGCCGGAATCCGTGGTGCTGTCGCTGGGGCGGCGCGGCGCGGTGGCCGCGTTTGCGGGCGGGGTGATGGAAGCTCTGCCTCCACCCGTCCAGGCCGTTTCCCCGATCGGCGCGGGCGATGCCTTGGCTGCTGGCTATACCTGGGCGCTGGCCCGCGGCGCCAACTGCCCCGACGCCCTTCGCTGGGGTGTCGCCGCCGGCACCGCCTCCGCCCAGTTGCCCGGCATGCAGTTTGCTTCCCTCGCGCAAACCACCGAAATCTACAAGCAGGTAGAGCTGCGCAGCGCCGATTAGGGATCAGCCCCTGCCTGTTGTGCGTTCGGGGTGAGCCGGGCGCGTCCGCTGTCTTCGGCGCGCCAGTTCCGTAATTTCAGCAACCCCAATTCGCCTCCGATATTTGGGAGCAACGAAGGTTCGGGAACCGTCGAGGCGGCGGTCACGACAGTGGCCGTTAAACCTAAAAACGGCGGTTGGGCTTCCGTTTGAAAAGTAAAGTGGCTGATACTATTCGGAATGAACGACGATCAGGCTCTGATTCGGATTCACCCGGAAGGTGAGCCACGAATCGAGGGAAATCAGCCAGCCGAAACACCCCTCAGCTTGGATACCTTCGCGGGCAAGGTGCAGTTCCGGTGGGTGCCAGAGGCGGAGGTTAGCAGTCTCGGG
>DATGKM010000081.1:0-5486 GCA_035294665.1 Bryobacteraceae bacterium
GGTAGACCACGCCCTAGATCGCCTCCAGCGGCCGGTTCTGCCACGCCTTGACCTCATCCACCACCGCGTCAGTGACATCCGAGATCAGCCTCGGGCTGACCTCCACACCGTACATTTCTTGCAGGTGCCCCTGGATCTCACGGGTGCTCATCCCGCGCGCGTACAACCACAGAATTTTGTTATCAAAGCCTTCCCAGCGCGTCTGGTGCTTGCCCAGAATCTGCGGCTCGAAGCTGCCGTTACGGTCTCGCGGCGTATCCACCACGATTTCGCCAAACTCGCCCTTCACCGTTTTGCGGCTTACGCCATTCCGGGAATTTCCGCTGTTGTGGCCAGCCGGATCGTGCTTCTCATCGCCCAGATGATGGGTCAATTCGGCATTCAGCGCTCGCTCCAGCAGCACCTTGGTCAGCCGCTTGAGTAGCCCATTTTCGCCAATGACGTCTTCCGGTTTCTCGCACCCCTTCAGCAGTTCGTCTACAAGTTCGGGCTTGCTTTCGTCCATACGTTCTCCCTTTCAGTATTGCGGAAGAACGTTTACACAAAAAATCTTAAATCCTCGCTGATTCTCAGTGCCGCCTTCCAGTATTTTCTCCGCGGCAAGGTGCTCGGCGCCACAGGTCGACTGGCTGAAGCTACTGGCTAACTGCCGTTTTTAGGTTTATCTCTTTTCCGAGCCGCGACCGCCGGGGAGCGGTCCACGGCTCGTTCAACGATACTTCCATCACTTATAGAACGCTTGGCCCCGTACGTGCTCCCCTCAAGAGGCGTGCAAGAATTACCGGATCCGCCCCGGCCATGGCAATCACCCGTTTTCCGCAGGTGGGGGCTTCCGATTGCGGTATGCGCGCTCGCTCTGAGCGGGGCCGGTGTCACGGTGCTTTCCGTTCACTACGCGCGCCTGATGCGTGTCATCGACCGGAAATTGGCGCGCGGTCCTTTTTCGAGCACTGTCGATATATATGGCGCGCCCTCAACCGTAGCCGTAGGCGACCGGCTTACCGCCGCCCAGTTGGCTGCCAGGCTTCGCAAGAGCAGCTACACCACGGTCGCCGGCAATCCCGTGGGCTGGTATGAGGTCCATAAGGATGCGGTCGCGATTTTTCCGGGAAAAGAGGCCGGCCTGGGCGGCGAGCCGGCAGTCGTCTACTTCGATAACGGCCAGCTCTCCCGCATCGTATCTCTCGCCGATAACACCGGCCGCTCTTCCTACCAACTGGCTCCGCAGTTGATCGCCAACGTCTCCGATAATCACGAGAAGCGCCGCCTGGTGCGTTTCGCCGACCTGCCCACCAATCTGGTAAATGCCGTCATTTCGGTGGAAGACAAGCGCTTCTTCAGCCACTCCGGCATCGATTTCCGCCGCTTGCTGAAAGCCGCTTATGTCGACCTCAAAGCCGGAAGGAAACAGCAGGGCGCCTCCACTTTGAGCATGCAACTGGCACGCAGCCTGTGGCTCGAGCCCCAAAAGAGCTGGCGGCGGAAGGTCGAAGAGATTGCCATTACCCTACACCTCGAATCCAAACTGCACAAGCGGCAGATCTTCGAGGATTACGCCAACCAGATCTACCTGGGACAGCGGGGTCCGTTCAGCATCACAGGCTTCGGCGAGGCGGCGCGCGCATACTTCGGTAAGGACGTGAGCCAGCTCGATCTGCCGGAAGCGGCGTTTCTCGCCGGCCTGATCCAGCGACCCAGCTATTGCAATCCCTACCGCTATCCCGCCCGGGCGCGCGCGCGGCGCAATCTGGTGCTCGCCTTGATGCGGCAGAACGGTTACCTGACTGCCGGGCAGGTCGCCCAAGCCTCGGCGCAGCCCATTCTGCTCGCTCCGGAACAGTCCGAAGGACTCGAAAATTCCTATTTCCTCGACGTGGCGAACCAGGAACTGCAATCGAAGCTCGACGATCCTGAACGCAGCGCCCGCTATGTATTTACCACTCTCGATCCCGACCTGCAGGCCGCGGCCGAAGCGGCCGTAAAGTCCGGAATGCAAACTGTCGATCGGCAATTGCGGAGGGGCCCGTCAAAGGGCCCGAAACAGGAAATACCTAAAGGTCAGCCGCAGGTCGCGCTGGTGGCGCTCGATCCGCATACCGGCGAAATCCGCGCCCTGGTCGGCGGTAGGGATTATGGGGCCAGCCAGTTCGATCATGCTTTGGCCAGGCGGCAACCTGGATCGGTGTTCAAGCCGTTCGTCTACGCGGCCGCCTTGAATACGGCCATCGCCGGAGGTCCCCAGATCTTCACCCCGGCCTCTGTAATCGACGACAGCCCGACAACATTTTTCTTCGCCGGCAAGGCATATTCTCCGGGCAACTTCGATCAGCGATTTATGGGCGACGTGACGCTCCATGATGCCCTGACACATTCCCTCAATGTCGCCACGGTGAAGCTGGCGAAAGATGTCGGCTACGCCAATGTGGTGGCTCTGGCGCGCCTCGCCGGCCTCAATGGCGGCATCCAGCCCACTCCTGCAGTCGCTTTGGGCGCTTACGATGCTACCCCGCTCGAAATCGCGGGCGCATACACGATGTTCGCCAACAACGGAACCTACCTCGCGCCTACTACCCTCATCATGGTCGGCTCCCGCGAGGGTGAAACGCTATATGAGCGCCGGCCCAATCCGAGAAGAGTTTTAGATCCGCGCGTGAATTACCTGATGGTCGGCATCATGCAGGACGTGCTGCGCAATGGCACCGGAGCCGCCGTACGTTCCCTCGGCTTCCAGTTGCCTGCCGCCGGCAAGACCGGCACCTCCCATGACGGCTGGTTCGCCGGTTTTACCGATCAACTGGTATGCGTCGTCTGGGTGGGCTTCGATGACGATCGCGATTTGAACCTGGAAGGAGCCGAATCGGCGCTTCCGATCTGGACCGATTTCATGAAACGCGCCGCCAGGCTGCGGCCCTATCGCGATGCCAGGCCGTTCGCTCCGCCGCCATCCGGGTTGGTTTCGCTTCGCATCTGCACCGCCACCGGAGAGTTGGCCAGTCCCGCCTGCCCCCGCACCCGCATGGAAACCTTCATCGAGGGCAGCGAGCCGGTGGTCGAATGCCGGATGCACGAGCAGCAGACGGTCGAGACCATTGTGGATAGCGGCGGAGAACCGCTGCCTCCTCCCGATCCGGCCGGTTCTGCCAAAGCCCCCGCCACCCAGTAAGCCGGCGCCGGGTACGCGACCAGCGAATTCGTTACCGAACGCACTCACCTGGAGCCACGGCCTTCAGGGGCGGTGGATACTAACGCCGGCTCGGAGAAGGGCCACTACGGCACCAGTTCCACTTCAATGCTCTTGGTCAGCGCATCCAGCCGCGCGATGCGGAACGTGCGGATCTGGCCCGCGCGCGGCGGCTCTCTGCGGGCGGCCGAAGTCCCCGAACCGGATACCGCGCCCCCTTTCCACTTCGCTTCGAGCATCGAAGTCAGCGACGAAAGGTCGGCGCGCTGTTCCACCCTGGCTACCGTCGCGCTCGCCGCTTCCGCCGGAATGCGGCAGGTAGCCTGAATGCCTTCGCCCAATTCCACGCGCGCTTGAGCTCCCGAAACCTGTGTCATCCGCCCGGTCACTACGTCGCCCGGATGGTGTTCCGCAATGTATTCGTCCAGGCTCGTAGGCACAAGCTGCTTCATGCCCAGCCGCAGACGCCGCTTCTCCGTATCCAGCTCGAGTACCTGCGCCTTCACCACCTGTCCCAGCTTCAGCACGTCCTGCGGGTGGTTGATGCGCTTCTCCGCGCTGATATCGCCCACGTGGATCATCGCTTCCAGGCCTTCGGCAAGCTGCACGAACGCGCCGAATTTGGTGATGCTGGTGATCGGCCCTTCCACCACCGTGCCCACCGCGTACCGGGCCGCCGCGTCCGCCCAGGGGTCGCCCAAAGCCTGCTTCAAACCGAGCGAGATGCGCCGCTCCGCCTGGTTCACGCCCAGGATCATCACTTCCACCAGGTCTCCCGGCTTCACCACGTCCGCCGGCTTGCGCACCTTTTTCGACCACGACAATTCGGAAAGG
Organism: Bryobacteraceae bacterium; assembly: GCA_035294665.1. Taxonomy (GTDB): domain Bacteria; phylum Acidobacteriota; class Terriglobia; order Bryobacterales; family Bryobacteraceae; genus PSRJ01. The sequence continues at coordinate 4,016 of DATGKM010000081.1, forward strand.
TGGATCAGACCCTCGACACCTTTTTCCAGCTCCACAAACGCCCCGAAATCCGTCAGCCGCGTTACTGTGCCCGCCACCCGCTGCCCCACCTGGTATTTCTCGCCCGCCTGGTCCCAGGGGTGCGGCTGGAGCTGCTTGGTTCCGATCGAGATGCGCCGCTTCGCGGCGTCCACCTTCAGAACCTTTGCCTCCACCTGCTGGCCAACCGACAGCACGTCCGAGGGCTTATTGATGCGCCCCCACGAAATATCCGCCACGTGCAGCAGCGCATCCACCCCGCCGATATCGACGAAAGCGCCGTAATCGGTCAGCGTGCGCACCGTGCCGTGCACCTGGTCGCCTTCTTGGATCTCCGAATAGCGGCGTTCTTTGGCCACCCGCTCTTCTTCCTCCAGAACGGCGCGGCGATCCACCACCACGTCTTCATCGGCCACATCCAGTTTGATAATCCGGCACCGGATTTCCTGCCCCACCAGCTTTTCCATCTCCGCCAGGTCGCGCGTGCCGCTCCGGGAGGCCGGCATAAACGCGCGCACACCCACATCCACGCTGAGCCCGCCTTTCACCACCGCGGTCACCGTGCCCGCGATCGCCGCTTTATCCGCAAAGGCCCTCTCCAGCGAGCTCCAATCCTTCGGCCGCTCCACCTTCAGCCGCGAGAGCTGGTAATATCCTTCCGGATCCCGGCCTTTGATCGACACCGCAAGATGGTCGCCGGCTTTCACACCCTCGCCCGCGGTTTCGAAATCCGCCAGCGGTAGCACGCCTTCCATCTTGTAACCGATATCCACAAATACGGAATCGCCGGAAACCGCGATTACGGTACCTTCGAGAGGTCCTTGTTCGGCCGGATGCGCGTGCGCTTGCTCGAACTGGGAAAGGATATCGCCGAACGATTCGGCATCGCTGGGGGTTACTGGCTCGCCGGAACCCGTCTCCGGGTCGCGCGCCAGCATACTTGGCTTGGGCATGAGACTTGTACTGCTATTGTGGCACAAACCCGGAGCCGGCTATTGCGAGATCGTCCTGTGCGGCAGTCACGCCACCCGTAATCCGTCCGTAGGGTAGCGGCAAACCCTCTGCGCAGCCCATCGGCCGGATTTTGGCGCATTGTGACCTTTTCACCGATTGGGTGCGTCTTCCGTTTCTGAGCCTGCCCAGCAAGAACAAAAGCCCAGCGGAAGGAGAGTTTTTCTTCCAATTGGATCCGCAACCGCTGGAAGAGATAATGACCTGCTACGGCGGCGTGCCGTTGCGGTTACGCGCGGCGCGTTCGTTAGGCGTGCCCGGAAGCGTGCGCCGGCATTTAAGTTTGAAACAACGGCAACGCGGCTTGGATGAAGCCAGCTACGTAGAGAGCTTGGTGGTGCGGAACGCATTGGGCGGCGATTGTCTGGAGGATTTCAACCGTCTGCGGGAAGACGCCGGATTGCAAGAGATGCTCGGCCATGAGGTCCCCTCGCCGGAGGCG